>MIEI01000002.1 GCA_002095305.1 Pantoea brenneri | reverse complement strand
TGGGGGCGCATGTTACTGCGACCCCCGATCAGCGTCAACCGCTTTTTGCGCTTTTGCCGCCAATCGCCTGGAAAGCGCGCGGTTGCTGATCATCCCGCACCCGATTCACCGATTCGGCGTTGTTATTACAGCGGTTTCGCCGGGCTGGTCGCCGGAGCCTGACACCAGTTGTTGGCCGGATTAATCCCGCCATCTGGCGAGGTGTAACCCAGGCAACCAAGAATGGTATCAAACAATTCTACGTGGCGATGGGTTTTGCCGACGCGCTGCTGCGCCTGTAAGCGCTCAAAGTTGCTGCGGTTCTGGCTGTCGGCCAGATACTTATCTGACGCCCACACCATCATCGGAACGCGGAACTGCTCCGGCGGTGCCATCTCACGTGGGGTGCCGTGCAGGTGCATATTTTCGCTGATCGACTCACCGTGGTCAGCGGCATAGAAGACAATCGCCTTCTTATCACGCAGCTGATCCAGCACGCTGTCGAGCATACTATCGACATACAGCACCGAGTTGTCATAGGCATTAATCAACTGTGCTTTGCTACAGGTTTCATCCACCCCCATACATTCCGGCTGGTACTTCGCGAAACTGCGCGGATAACGTTGAGAATAGAGATAGTGCGAACCCTTGGTGTGCAGCACGACCAGATGCTTGCCTTTCGGGAAGCGATCCAGCGACGTCTTCATCTCAGGCACCAGCAGCATGTCATCGACCGCTTTACCCTGGTTACGCTTCTCTGAACCAATCTGCTCACGGAAAGCAAAGTTATTGGCGTTGATGTTGTCGTAGAACCAGACCTCACTCTGCATCGCAAACAGCTCAGAGGTAAAGCCCAGCTCTTTCATCACCGCAAACACGTTTTGCTCTTTCAGCGTACGGCCAGGATTATCCATGGTGCCGCCTTCGCGCACGAACATGCAGCGCAGCGACAGCTTGGTAGCGGTGTCACAGGATTCACCGCGGAACGCGACCAGGTTTTTCTCTTTCGAGAGCTTCGGCGTGGTATCACGATCGTAGCCGAGCATGCCCATGTGATCCCAGCGGGTGGTTTCCCCAATCACGAACACCACATAGGTGTCGTCCAGCCCGGCAGGTGCGACGTAGGTAAACTTCTTCGCCGGATCGAGCAGTTCCTCGCTATTCAGCGACTCATCTATGCGGGTCCAGGCAAACAGCCCCACCGCCGCCAGCCAGTTCGAAGGTAGATAAGAGTGCGCCACCACACCGCCGTAGCTCGGCAGATCGATGTTGGTGATCTCTTCATTATTCTTCTGCAGCTTGTCGAAAAACCGAATTGGCAGCCAGACCAGCGCCACACAGATCAGCATAATCAGAGTGGGTTTCAGGCGTTGTCCTGGCGTACGCAGCTGTTCATTCAGCGTCATACTCAGTTTATTACGCCAGATCATTAACAGCGGCAGCGCGCTGACCAGCACCATCCACAGGATGAAATGGTAGCCAATCACCTCTTTGGAGAGATCGGTATCGGTGGTCATCACCGATGCCACAATGCCGTAGCCAATCACGACGTTAAAAAATGCCATGTAATAGGCGGCAGCAACAGAAATCAGCACGATAAGCGTGGCGAGCACGCGATAAAACCACTTTCCACCCAGCGACAGCAGCCGCATCAGGAAGAAAGTCAGCAGCACAATTGCCACCACTTCGGTCACGGCAGTCAGCCAGTTGGTCACCGTCGATTTCGTCAGGAAACCGTCAAAACGGCGATAAAAAATCGGTAAATTCAATAATATACCGAGATAGAGCGCGAGCAGTAGCGACAACTTTTGCTGCGTTAAGGTTTTAATATAATTCATGAAAAATGGAGTTTCCCCGGAATGATGCGCTTTACCAAATCTTTAATGTGACTACCGAAACGCGGCAGAGTTCGCTGAATAAGCGGACCGGACCAGATGAAGGAGAATTCTGAACGGATTTACAGGCTATAACGCGAGGTGGCCCAGTAAAACATGGCGACACCTGATAGACCAGAAAATAATCTTTGTCGAGCCGATTAGCACATTTTTTGTACAAACGGTATTGCCGGTCGGATCCCGACTGAGGCAAACAAGGCAGAAGTGCGGGATAAGGCGTGGCGGGCGGACAGGAGAGAGCGGGCCAGCATAGCTGGCCCGCGATACGCTTAGCGAATGATGTTCAGCGTCACGTCGATATTATTGCGGGTCGCGTTTGAGTAAGGACAAACGATATGTGCGGCATCAACCAGCTTCTGCGCTTCGGCTTCATCCATTTCTGGCAGATGAATGTTCAGGGTAGCTTCGATACCAAAGCCATTCGGGATCGGACCGATACCGACTTCACCTTCAATCCACGCCTCTTTCGGCATCGCGATTTTGTCACGGCCGGCGACGAATTTCATTGCGCCCAGGAAGCAGGCTGAGTAACCCGCAGCGAACAGTTGCTCAGGGTTAGTCACTTCACCACCAGCACCGCCCATCTCTTTTGGTACACCCAGCTTCACGTCCAGCACACCGTCAGAGGAGGTTGCACGGCCATCACGACCACCGGTTGCTTTGGCTTTTGCACGGTAAACCACTTGTTCTAAAGACATGACATTTCTCCGTTACGCTATTTAATCGCTCACTACTTGTAACGCGGTAATGAGGCGGTGAGGTTCAACGGGCGCGGTACGCCCGTCAGTAAGATTTATCGTGATCGGTTCAGATTGTCGCGTAAACCGTCTAGCTGCACTTTCAGCGCCAGCAACGCATCATCGTCACAGGCGGTCGCGCATTTGACCGCTTCCGGAATAGATTCCGCCTTACTGCGCAACGCCCGGCCAGCCTCGGTCAGAGTCACTGCAACCTGGCGCTCATCCTGGCGGGTGCGCTGACGCATAATCAGTCCGGCACTTTCCAGGCGCTTCAGCAGCGGCGTCAGGGTGGCTGAATCCAGGAAAAGCTGCTCGCCAATCTCTGAAACCGTAAGATCGTCCTTTTGCCACAGCACCAGCATCACCAGATATTGCGGGTAGGTAATGTCGAGTTGGGACAGCAACTGACGATAGACCTTATTCATCGCCAGATTAGCGGAATAAAGTGCAAAGCAGAGTTGCTGATCGACCAACAGTGGCATCGTTTTCACTTTTTTGTCATCTTGATCACTGTTCATAGTGGTAAATATAGATAGCGCGCTAGATAATTGCAAGCAAACTTTTTGAACAGGGGAAAACGCATGCAGAATTCACTGGAAGAACACGCGCGACGCTACGCAACGCAGGCCCATGCCGATGCTGGTCAGCGTCGCAAATATACCGATGAACCCTATATTGTTCACCCGGCGGCGGTGGCGGAACTCGTCCGCAGCGTCAGCGATGACGACGCCCTGCTGGCGGCGGCGTGGCTTCATGATACGGTTGAAGATACGCCGACCACGCTGGCCGATATCGACACGCTGTTTGGTGCCCGCGTCGCCAGTCTGGTCGAGATGCTGACCGACAGCGCACCGGCATCCGCAAAGAACCGGGCAGCGCGTAAGCTGGCGCACTTCCGACATACCGCCAGCGCCAGTCCGGAGGCGCAAACCATCAAGCTGGCGGACATCATCGACAATACCCGGGCGATCGTGCGCTTCGATCCCCACTTCGCCCGCATCTATCTGGTGGAAAAACGGGTGCAGATTGATCTGCTGAAGCAGGGTGATGCGCAGCTATGGCAGCAGGCCTCAACCATTATCGAATCAGGCATTGCCCAGCTGGGACAGCCACCCTACAACGTGCCGGACAGCTGGTTTGAGAAGCAGGCGGCCAGATACCGCGAGCCAGGCTAAAAAAAAACCCGCCATGGCGGGTTCCTTTGGATTTTTCTTCATTATTCCAGCAGTTGCCGACCCAGATAGGGATTGGCATGCAACAGCTTCATTAATTTCTGTGCTGTCGCGGAAGGACGGGTACGTCGGGCTTCCCAACTTTTTACTGAAGAAACGCTTACGCCCATCACTTTTGCAAATTCATCAACCTGCATGCCGGTCATTTCGCGCAGACGCTGTGGCTCTGGCACGGCAGGTTGGCGTTGAATAGAGACCTCAGCGGGACGGTTGTCACGTGTCAAAACAATCTGCTCAAGGCTGCTGAGCAATTCAAACATTGGGTCTTTTAATTCCATAGAGAACTCCTTAAAAACTCACTATGAAGCACGTGAAAGTAGAGAGGTACGAGTCTGAAGTCAGACTCTGAAACCGGGCCTGGTCAGGCTGTATCCCGCAAGGGTTTGTTTTTGTTATGAGAGAAACCACTACGGGACACAGCCTGCTGTGCACTGCTTGTAAACATGTCAGGTCAATGCAACAAATGCCGGGAAGCTAAGTATGGATAGAGACCTGACGATTTGCCGCGCAATTTATAATTATTTTTTTATCTTTTCTTAGCCGGAAAAGTTCCAGCGCCACTAAATAGTTGAGGCTACTATCTTTTGTACCTCAGCAAGCGGCAAAAAAATCAAATTATGTTTGGTAGTAATGTGGATGCCGTCATGCTTTCTGTCGGCATATTGTCGATTCTGTGAGGAAATACACTTCCACCTGAACGAGTGCAAAATATACGCCAATGGCTCACTTCTTAAACATTTATATTCACTGTGTTAATCAAATTAAGAATAGTCCTGGGGCGATATGCCGCGCGGCCGCGGCGTGGCTCACATCCGTGGGCTAACAATTCTTTTACTCTGCCGTAACCTTTTCCGCGGCTGGCGCAGCCGTCACCACGCGGGTGCCTTATGCAGGTGCGTGCGAACGATCTCTGCGAGATCGCTGCGCTGTCGTGGTGCGCCGCCGGGCGACAACATCACCGGAGAGATTCTGCGAATGGCAGAAGAGTTAATCAAAAGGAACAGTGATGAGTGAAGTTGATTTTAATGTGAGTTATGCCTCCCATCGGGTGCCGATGATGGGGCGTAATGCGGTTGCTACCTCACAGCCTCTGGCGGCCCAGGCTGGGATTCGAATGCTGCAACAGGGCGGTAATGCGGTGGATGCCGCCATCGCCACGGCTATCGCGCTGACCGTGGTCGAGCCGACCGGCAACGGCATCGGCAGCGACGCCTTCGCCATTGTCTGGGATGGCCGGGAACTGCACGGCCTGAACGCCTCAGGGCGTGCGCCAGCCGCCTGGAACCTGCAACGCTTTGCCGGACATAAGGTGATGCCGGAGATCGGCTGGGAGTCGGTCACAGTGCCCGGTGCCGTTTCGGCGTGGGTGGCGCTGGCCCAACGCTTCGGCACGCTGCCGCTCACTACCTTAGCCCAGCCGGCGATTGACTATGCGCGCCACGGTTTTCCGGTTTCGCCGCTGATTGGCCAGCTGTGGCAGCGCGGCTACGACAAGCTGCGGCATCAGCCTGGCTTCAGCGACTGTTTTGCCCCGCAGGTCGTCCACCACGCATCGGCGAACTGTTCCGTAACCCGGCGCAGGCCAGCACTTTGCAGCAGATTGCCGCGAGCCAGGGGAAAAGCTTTTATCGCGGTGAACTGGCGCAGAAAATGGTGGCCTTTGCCCGCGAGCACGGTGCCGCCCTGACGCTGGACGATCTCAGCAAGCATCGCGCTGACTGGGTGAAATTACTGTCACGTCCGTTTGCCGGCGGATCGGTGCAGGAGCTGCCGCCTAACGGTCAGGGCATCGCCACCTTAATCGCCCTCGGTATCCTCGAAGAGTGGGACATTGGCCGCTATGCGCCCGACTCACCGCAGTGGCTGCATCTGTCAATTGAGGCGATGAAACTGGCGCTGGTCGATCTGACGCGCTACGTCAGTGATGAAGATCACCTTGAGTTCCCGGCGGACCGGCTGCTGAGCGCTGACTATATCCGCCAGCGGGCCGGGTTAATCGATCCGGCACAGGCGGGTGATTACGCGTTTGGTGCTCCGCAGCAAAGTGGCACGGTCTATCTCTCCACCGCCGATGCCAGCGGCATGATGGTGTCATTTATTCAGTCTAACTACATGGGTTTTGGATCGGGCGTGGTAGTGCCGGATACCGGTATCAGCCTGCAGAACCGCGGCGCGGGTTTTTCACTCGATCCGCATCATCCCAACGTGGTGGCGGGCGGCAAGCGGCCGTTCCATACTATTATTCCCGCCTTCGCGCTGGATGGTCAGGGTCAGCCACTGATGTCGTTTGGTGTGATGGGCGGCCCGATGCAGGCGCAGGGGCACCTGCAACTGGCGCTGCGGATTATGCTGCATCGGCAAAATCCGCAGGCCGCGATCGATGCGCCGCGCTGGCGAGTGGAACAGGGCCGTGAAGTGGTGTTTGAATCGACTCTCGACCGCAATACCCTCAGCACCCTGCGCCGTATGGGCCACCAGGTGGTGCTGGAAGATCCGCTGAGTAACTATAATTTTGGCGGCGCACAGGCGATTGTCCGCGATCCGCAGGGCTTCTATATTGCCGCCACCGAAAGCCGTAAAGATGGTCAGGCCGTGGTGTTTTAAGGCCGCCTGAGCGCGGCTGCCAAGCGTTATGCTGCCCGTGGTCTGCGGTTGCGGATGACCGGCGGACAGCAGCCGGGATGACCGGCACAGCGTCATCGACCGTGTTGCGCATCCTGCCCGGCAACAGACAACCGCGATCGGCTGCATATCACTGATGGTTTCGCATTGTGCCGCGACGCGGGTTTGTTCTATTCTTTAGGCCATTCTTACCTGGACATCAGCCAGTTTCACCGACAGGAGTTGAACGTATGGCTTTAGGACTCACACGCCTCTGGGCGCGCGGCGCGTTTTTAGTCGCTGGCGCGCTGATCGTGCTGCAACTCACCGCATGCGGTGATAAAGAAGGCGAGCAGCGCAAAGCATTTATCGATTTTCTGCAGAATACCGTAATGCGCAGTGGCGAGCACCTGCCGAGCCTGAGCGAAAACCAAAAACAGAGCTTTGGCAATTTTGCCGGTGATTACGCCATCCTGTATGGCTTCTCGCAGCAGGCGAATAAGGCGGTCGATCAGGGTATGCGTCCGGTGGTGGATGAGCTTTCTGCCATTCGCGTGCCGCAGGATTACCTTAATCGTCGCGACTCGCTGCGCCAGGCAAACAGCGCGCTGGTGATTGTCACTCAACAGATCGAAAGCGCCAAAATGCAGGCGGACAGCAGCAAAGCGGCCCTGAAGCAGTCTGATGATCTGAAAAAAGTCTACGATACCGCCTACAACAAAGTGGTCACCGTGCCGGCGAATCAGCTTATCCCACTGTTGCCACAGCTGCAGGCGCTGAGCCAGGCCGCGGTACAGACCGGTGATTTCCTGCAAACCCAGGGCACCCGCGTCAGCTTTAACGATGGCGGTGTGCAGTTCCCGACCCAGGAGCAGGCTTCGCAATATAACGCGCTGATGAGCACCTTATCAGCCAATGCCCAGGCGCTGACCCAGGCACAAAGTGCCGTTCAGGGTGGTTTACAGTAACCTCATTTAGCGGCAGGCGTCGATCGCCTGCCCTTTTCCCACTCCGTTTTGTCTCCCCTCTCCCCTTGCTTTCTGCTGGCCTGACTAAAGTGTGATCGGGCGCATTTTTGTCCAAAAATAATTTGTGATCGAAGTCACAGAGTCATAACAAACTGCCGCCTGTAAAATGTGACAATGATCACAGATAAGCCGGTTTTTCGGTTAAAATTCCGCCACCTTAAGACTCTTCTGAGTTAATTTTGTGATCATAGTCACTAAAAATACCCCTGCCACCACCCGCATTACGTGATCTGAATCACACTTATTTCGGCCGCTACGCAGCGTCATATTCGCGTGGTAGAGTCCGGCTGCATACAGTAATACCACCGGCTGATTGCCGGGGTGGCTAAACAAAAACAAGCGCGCTCTCCTATTGCAGCGCGTCTCAATAAGGGGTGGGTTTATGTCCTCATCAGTGAAGGTCAAAGTACAGAGCTTTGGTCGCTTTCTGAGTAATATGGTGATGCCAAATATCGGGGCGTTTATCGCCTGGGGTATCATCACTGCACTGTTTATTCCAACTGGCTGGATCCCTAACGAAACGTTAGCCAAACTGGTTGGCCCGATGATCACCTATCTGCTGCCGCTGTTGATCGGCTTTACCGGTGGACGTCTGGTCGGCGGCGATCGTGGCGGCGTGGTCGGTGCAATCACCACCATGGGGGTGATTGTTGGTGCCGATATGCCGATGTTCCTCGGCTCAATGATTGCTGGTCCGTTGGGCGGCTGGGCGATCAAGTCGTTTGACCGGGTCGTCGACGGCAAAATCAAAAGCGGCTTCGAGATGCTGGTTAACAACTTCTCTGCCGGCATTATCGGTATGCTGCTGGCGCTGCTGGCGTTCCTGGCTATCGGTCCGCTGGTTGAAGGGTTGTCGCACATCCTCGCGGCGGGCGTGAACCTGATGGTGCAGAACAACCTGCTGCCATTAACCTCCATCTTCGTCGAACCGGCGAAAATCCTGTTTCTGAACAACGCCATTAACCACGGCATCTTCTCACCGCTCGGTATCCAGCAGGCGAGCGAAGCGGGCAAGTCGATTTTCTTCCTGATTGAAGCCAACCCAGGTCCCGGTATGGGCGTGTTGATGGCGTACATGTTCTTTGGTCGTGGCAGTGCCAAACAGTCTGCGGGCGGTGCGGCTATTATCCACTTCCTCGGCGGCATCCATGAAATCTACTTCCCGTATGTGCTGATGGCGCCGCGTCTGCTGCTGGCGGTGATCCTCGGCGGGATGACAGGCGTCTTCACCCTGACGCTGCTGAATGGCGGCCTGGTCTCCCCTGCTTCGCCAGGTTCTATCCTCGCCGTGCTGGCGATGACGCCAAAAGGCGCTTACTTCGCCAATATCGCGGCGATCATCGCGGCGTTCGCGGTCTCCTTCGTGGTCTCTGCCATCCTGCTGAAAACCAGCAAAGTGAAAGAAGATGACGATATCGAAGCCGCAACAAAACGCATGCAGGATATGAAGGCGCAGTCTAAAGGCCAGACCACAGCGGGCGCACCGGTTGCCAGCGATGCAATGAGCGTTGAGCTGCACCACGTGCGTAAAATCATTGTGGCCTGTGATGCCGGTATGGGTTCCAGCGCCATGGGCGCAGGCGTGCTGCGTAAGAAAGTGCAGGATGCCGGCTTAAGCAACGTGTCGGTAACCAACACGGCGATTAACGCCCTGCCGGGTGATGTCGATCTGGTGATTACCCACCGTGACCTGACCGAACGCGCGATTCGCCAGGCGCCCCATGCTCAGCATATCTCGCTGAACAACTTCCTCGACAGCGCGCTCTACAGCACCCTGACCGACCGTCTGGTGGCGGCTAACCGCAGCGAAGTCCACCGTGAAACGGTGCAGACTGCGCTGTCAGACAGCTACGACGAAGGCAACGCGCACCTGTTCAGACTGGGTGCGGACAACGTGTTCCTCGGCCTGAGCGCCAGCAACAAAGAGCAGGCGATTCGTTTTGCCGGTGAACAGCTGGTGAAAGGCGGCTACGTTGAGCCAGAGTATATTGACGCGATGCTGGCACGTGAAAAACTGACGCCAACCTACCTCGGTGAGTCGATTGCCGTGCCGCACGGAACGGTTGAAGCCAAAGACCGGGTGCTGAAAACCGGCGTGGTGTTCTGCCAGTATCCGGCAGGCGTGCAGTTTGGTGATGATGCGGAAGATGTGGCGCGGCTGGTTATCGGTATTGCAGCCCGCAATAACGAGCACATCCAGGTGATCACCAGCCTGACCAATGCGCTGGATGATGACAGCGTGATTGAAAAGCTGGCCAATACCACCCGTGTGCAGGACGTGCTGGATCTGCTGTCAGGCAAACCGGCCACCGCGTAATTTAAACGGATTATTTTCCCTGGGGCGGTCAGGCCCGTCCCGATTCCTGGGGCGGGCGTGCCCGCCCCTTCGTCATTTGATATGGGTCAAAAATTATGAAAGCGTTACATTTCGGAGCAGGAAACATTGGTCGCGGCTTCATCGGTAAATTACTGGCGGATGCAGGTATCGAACTGGTTTTTGCTGATGTGAATCAGGTGGTGCTGGATGCACTCAACGCGCGTCATGAGTATCCCGTTCATGTGGTTGGCGAACAGGCCAAAGTGGAAAGAGTAAAAGGCGTTAGCGCAGTAAACAGCACCAGCGATGAGATCATCACGCTGGTGTCAGAGGTTGATCTGGTGACCACGGCGGTTGGCCCGCAGATTCTGGAACGCATCGCCACCAGCGTTGCCAACGGTCTGGCCAGACGCAGCGACAACGGTAATCTCCGTCCGTTAAACATCATCGCCTGTGAAAACATGGTGCGCGGCACCAGCCAGCTGAAACAGCATGTGCTGAAAGCACTGCCGCAGCAGTATCACGCCTGGCTGGAACAGCATGTCGGTTTTGTTGATTCTGCGGTCGATCGCATCGTCCCCCCTTCCGAGGCAGGCAGCACCGATCCGCTGGAAGTGACGGTCGAAACCTTCAGCGAATGGATTGTCGATAAAAC
This sequence comes from Pantoea brenneri, assembly GCA_002095305.1. Lineage (GTDB taxonomy): Bacteria > Pseudomonadota > Gammaproteobacteria > Enterobacterales > Enterobacteriaceae > Pantoea > Pantoea brenneri. The sequence continues at coordinate 128,169 of MIEI01000002.1, read as the reverse complement.
CCAGTTCAAAGGCGATCTGCCGGCCATTCCAGGCATGGAGCTGACCGATAATCTGATGGCCTTCGTCGAGCGTAAACTGTTCACTCTGAATACCGGTCATGCCATCACCGCTTATCTTGGCCAGCTGGCGGGTCACCAGACCATCCGCGACGCGATCCTTGATGAAAAAGTACGGGCGATTGTTAAAGGCGCGATGGAAGAGAGCGGCGCAGTGCTGATTAAGCGTTACGATTTTGACGCCGATAAGCACGCGGCTTATATCCAGAAAATCCTCGGCCGGTTTGAAAATCCTTACCTGAAAGATGATGTTGAGCGGGTCGGCCGCCAGCCGTTACGTAAACTGAGCGCGGGCGATCGCCTGATCAAGCCGACGCTGGGTACGCTGGAGTATGGCTTGCCGCACGATTGTCTGGTACAGGGTATTGCGGCCGCGATGCACTATCGCAGCGATCAGGACCCGCAGGCTCAGGAGCTGGCTGCGCTGCTGGCAGGGAAAGGCCCACAGGCCACGCTGGCTGAGATTTCCGGACTGGACGCCAACAGCGAAGTGGTGGCTTCTGTGGTGAGCGCCTGGCACGCTATGGCATAATGCGCGCGTGTTAGTGACGCAAGCCGGGCGCAGTTCGCCTGCGCCCAACGGCGGTATTGAACCTATGCAGGCAATAATGGAACAGAAGCAAGCTTTTGAAAACCGGGTGCTTGAGCGCCTGAACGCCGGTCGCTCGGTGAGAAGCTTTCTGATCGCCGCCGTTGAGCTATTGGCTGAAGCGGTCAATTTGCTGGTGTTGCAGGTGTTCCGCAAAGACGATTACGCCGTCAAATATGCCGTTGAACCGCTGCTGCTGGGCAATGGTCCGCTGGGTGAACTGTCGGTGCGCCTCAAGCTGATTTACGGACTTGGCGTCATCAGCCGGCACGAATATGAAGATTGTGAACTGCTGCTGGCGCTGCGCGAGGAACTGAATAACGACACCGGCGATTACCGCTTTACCGATGATGAGATTCTCGGGCCGTTTGGCGAGTTACACTGCGTGACCGCCTGGCCACCTGCGCCGGTGTTTCACACGGAGGATGCGGAGCTGCGCAGCATGCAACAGCAGCGCTATCTGCAGATGGTGCGTTCCACCATGGTGCTGTCGCTCACCGAGCTGATCTCCCGCATCAGCCTGAAGCAGGCTTTCAAAAAGTCCGCCAATTAAATCTATCAGGTGCCAGACCGGCACCTGATATCGCTGTAACCTCACCGGGAATATGCGCCCGATTTGGTGTATCCTTTGCCTGTTTTCCTCAACGAGTTGTTGTCATGAAAGAGCAAGAAAAGAACGAAATCAAACGTCTCAGCGATCAGCTGGACGCCCTTAACCGCAAAGAGCCACAGTTACTTGAATCGGGTGATGTTGAGAAACTGGGCGCACTGCTGAAAGAAAAAGAGACGCTGGTCACTGAGATTGAGCGCCTGCGTAATCAGCGCGTCGAGAAGCTGAGTGCCGAAGCGCAGAAGCTGCAAAAGATGGGCTTCAGCCGCGAAATCACTAAGAAAGAGCAGGCGAACCTGGGCGCGCTGAAAAAAAGCGTGCGCGGCCTGGTTGTGGTGCATCCAATGACCGCGCTGGGACGTGAAATGGGTCTGCAAGCGATGACCGGCTTCGCTAAAACGGCCTTCTGATCGGGCGATCAGGCGGCAGCCTGATCGATCCTGTGCTCGCCGGCGGCAGCATCAACCTGCTCCGCCAGCGTATCCAGCAGTTGGTAACGACGGCGATACTCTGCACGCTTCTTGCTGGCAATCTCTTCCAGGGTTTTACGTGGCAGGCTTAACGGCAGCGTAAACATCCCATCCCGGCGTGCCTTTCCGTTCAGCGACAGCCAGAATTCGCTGTAGCTGGCAAAGAATTTATCCCCTTTACTGTGACGATAGCGCAAGCTCCGGAAAACATGGGTTTCATCGCCGACCGCCAGGATATTTTCCACCCCACACTGCCGTGCCACAATAAACACCACTTCCATTAACAGACGTTTCGGAAATAGACCGTGTGCCGCTTTGGTCGCCTCGCGAATAACGTCATTGCTGATATGTTTACGCGGCCCCTGCAGTCCGCCAATTAATAAGGTGCGCTTTTTATTCTCGTTAATAATCGAGAAGGAGAGCGAGGCAATAATTTCGCTGTTATAACGCAGCACCAGCGTCACTTCGCCTTCGCGGTCGAAATAACCCGAACTGCAGGAGAGTAAAAACGTCTCGTCATTTTTACCGTTCAGCGACGCCAGTAAATTATCACCGGTGCTTTGCAGCAGCTGGCGTAACGCCGGATTCGGCAGATTATTCATCAGGGTATAGTGATCCAGAATCGCCTGTGCACGCGCCGCAATGCTGATGCCGGCCCGCAGATAAGGGCGGTGCAGCTTGGCGGGCAGCAGCCCCTGGGTGCTCATCAGCAGCCCGATTTGCGGTAAATGCGACAGCTGATGTAAATAACGCAACGTTGTCAGTGGCGATATTAAGCTCCTTAACACAAATTTCAGCCGAAAACGCTTGCTCAGCCAGAGCTTATTTGGGATATATTTTCCGCTTATTAACTGAAAAAACAGCGAAGCAGATGAATCAGTGCGGGTCTGGTGAGTAGTTATAATTGACATAGTTAGCGACACACAGTTAGCAGGAATGTCGCTGAGGATAAAACAACCATTATCAACGGCAGGTTAATGTGGCATAAGGTTAAAAAGCGCCCTGCTTTAAACCTGTGGTTTGTTTATTTTTGGTTTAATTAAGCCTGGCCGGAATTAAGGCGAAAAAAAACCGGCGGAGCCTGTCCACCGGTTTATTATCATCACGTTAACGCAAAGATGACTTACTGAGCAGCAGCAAAGCGCGCTGCCGCTTCGTCCCAGTTAACCACGTTCCAGAACGCTTTGATGTAGTCAGGACGCTTGTTCTGATACTTCAGGTAGTAAGCGTGTTCCCATACATCCAGACCGAGGATTGGGTAGCCAGAAACGCCGGCGATCGCTTCGCCCATCAGCGGGTTATCCTGGTTAGCCGTAGAAACGACCGCCAGTTTGTCGCCTTTTTTAACCAGCCACGCCCAGCCAGAACCGAAACGGGTCGCTGCGGCTTTCTCAAACTCTTCCTGGAATTTTTCCACGCTGCCGAAATCTTTTTCGATAGCGGCTTTCAGGTCGCCCTGCAGGGTGGTACCAATTTTCAGGCCTTTCCAGAACAGGCTGTGGTTAGCGTGACCGCCAGCGTTGTTGCGCAGTGGGCCTTTTTTATCTGCTGGCAGCTGATCCAGTTTGGTGATCAGCTCGTCGACCGGCAGATTGGCAAATTCAGTGCCTTCCAGCGCCGCGTTCGCGTTGTTGACATAGGTCTGGTGATGTTTAGTGTGATGGATTTCCATCGTCTGCTTGTCGAAATGCGGTTCCAGTGCGTCGTATGCGTAAGGCAGGGATGGCAGTGAATAACTCATGTTCTTCCTCTCCATTTAGTATTTGAGCAGCACGACGAATTCGGGACGTGCCGCGTAAGCAGTCGAATCATTATAGTTAAATTCATGTAGCGTAAAAGGGTAATCAATGCCCTATTAACCATAAGGATTTGAGCAATCCGGCAAAAGCAACCCGTTGTTTTTACAGACTGCCGCCTGATGTGATGCTTTTCAGACGGCTTTGGCCTTGCTTCTGCGCGACGTGGCGGCAGCCTCAGCGCCGCTCTGCTGGCCTGGACTCAGCGACCAGTTCGCGCAGCGCGCTGTCGAGCGCGCCGACCAGCCAGTCGATGTCGCCCTGCTGGAACGCCAATGGCGGACGCAGTTTCAGCACATTCCCATACGGGCCAGCGACCGATGTCAGCACCCGATGCTCACGCAGTTTCTCAATCAGGTCCAGCGCCAGCGCTTTGTCAGGCGTTTTGCTGTCACGATCGGTGACCAGCTCAAAGCCAATAAACAGCCCGGCACCGCGCACATCACCGATGCAGTCGTAGCGATCCATCAGGCTGCGCAGTTCGGCCAGCAGTTTCGCCCCGACTACGCGGCTATGCTCCTGCAAGCCCTCTTCGGTGATCACGTTCAGCACCGCCTGCGCCGCCGCCATTGCCACCGGATTACCGCCAAAAGTATTGAAGTAAGGAATCGAGTCGCTGAAGGCTGCCAGCACCTCACTTTTGGCCAGCAGGCCCGATACCGGAATGCCATTGCCCATCGGTTTACCGGTGGTAATGATATCCGGCACTACATCGTGACGACCAAAGCCCCAGAAGGCATCACCGGTGCGGCCAAAGCCAGGCTGCACTTCATCGGCGATGAAAATGCCGCCATTGGCATGCACCACGTCCACGGCGCGTTTCAGGAAGCCGCGCGGATCCGGCAGCACCCCGTCGGAGGAGAAAATGGAATCCGCCAGAAAACCGGCAAATTTAATGCCGTGCGCAGCCATATCATCAATCTGCTGCTGAATCTGATCGGCAAACCATTCGCCCAGATCGGGCGCATCAACCCGATACGCATCAGGCGGCATCACCAGCCGGGTGGTCGCCGCCAGCGGCTGTCCACTGCCGAGCGCCGGCGAAGCACCGGAGGTCAGCTCACTGGTGCCGTGATACGCCTCTTTACTGACGATAATGCCGCTGCCGCCGCTAAAGGCGCGCGCCACGCGAATCGCCAGATCGTTAGCCTCAGAGCCGGTACACATGTACATGGCGCGATCGATCGCCGCGGGCGTGGTGGCCAGCAACGCTTCGCTGTAATCGAGGATATTTTCATGCAGATAACGGGTGTGGGTGTTCAGCATTTTCATCTGCTGCGTCACCGCCTCAATCACCGCCGGATGGCAATGGCCGATGCTCGCCACGTTGTTATAGACGTCAAGATACTTGTCGCCGGCCGCGTCCCACAGATATTGCCCCTCACCACGCACCAGATGCACCGGCTTGCGATAGAACAGGCGATAGGATTCGCCGAGCACTTTGCTGCGTTTTTCGGTCATTTTACGGGTGTCGCTATCCAGCGCATCCGCATGTTCGGCCCGAAAACTGTTGGTATCCATAATAGTGGAACGCGTGGCCATGATAACTCCCGTTGCGAGGTGAAGTGGTTGAGGCTGATAGCCCATCATGCCTGCCTGCGCTAAAAATGCAACCAAATACACAAATACAACCAAATACACATGACGGCATCCGGGCGCTCAGGTAAGCTTAGTCACTGATTCAGCCGACTTTCGCACTGCGCCTATAAGGAACCGACCATGCTGCAGGAAACGCGTCTTCAGCGCATTCGTGCCCTGCTGACCACCTTAAATCAGGTCAGCACCGATCGCATCATCAGGGAACTGGGGGTGTCACGCGAAACCGCGCGCCGCGACATTATTGAGCTGGAAGCACTGGGGCAGGCACGCCGTGTCCACGGTGGTCTGGTAGCCATTGAGACGCCGCCGGAGCCGCCGCTGACGGTACGCCGTGCCGCACAGGCCAGAGAAAAACGCGCCATCGCCCGGGCAGCCGCGCAGTTATTGCAGCCGGGACAGACGCTGTTTATTGATGCAGGCAGCACCACCACCCTGTTAGCCGGGGAGCTGCGCGCACTCTCCGGTCTGACCATCCTCACCAACAGTCTGCAGGCTGCGCTGGCACTCAGCGCCGGCGAGGAGCATGACGTGCTGGGTAACGAGATTATTTTACTGGGCGGAACACTGTCAGCCGGCGCGCAGCAGACGCGCGGCGAAATTACCGTCGGAGAGATCGTCCGTTATCGCGCCGATGTTGCGCTGCTGTCGCCGGTCGGCATTGACGCCAGTCGCGGTGCCACCAGTTTTCATCCGCACGAAGCGGCGATTGCCCGGGCGATGGTGCAGCAGTCCGCCACCACCGTTTTACTGGCAGACCACAGCAAGCTGGGCGTGGTCAGCCGCACGGTGTACGCTGCGCCGCAGGTGATTACCACGCTGATTACCGATGGCGGCGGTGAGATTTCTTCTGCGCTGGCCGCCTTACAGCAGGCGCTGCCGCAGGTAATAGTGGTTTAAATCAGGCGCTGCGGATGGCTGTAAACGGTCGCGCGTCCCGGCTTGCTGAAGCCGACCAGCGTCAGGTTGCATCGCTCAGCAACCTCAACCGCCAGCCGCGTCGCCGCCGAAACCGCAAACAGAATCTCGACGCCGCACATCGCCGATTTCTGCACCATTTCATAGCTGGCGCGACTGGATACCAGTACCGCGCCATCGCCCCAGTCTGCCTGGCTGCGGTAGCCCAGCAGCTTATCCAGCGCCACATGACGGCCGACATCTTCACAGCCGCCCGCCAGCTGGCCATCCGGCTGGATCCATGCAGCGGCGTGGGTACAACCGGTTTTCTGCCCGACCGGCTGGTAATCTTTCAGCTGGCCCAACGCCCGATCCAGCTGTGCGAGAGCAAAGGTCTGGGTAAACGGTAAGGGCGACAGCGGTTTGCCGATCTGATCCAACTGTTCAACGCCACAGACGCCGCAGCCGGTGCGACCGGCCATCGCACGACGCTGCGCTTTCAGCGCCATAAAGCGGCGGCTGGAGAGTTCAATCTGCACTTCAATACCGTTACAACCCGGCACCACATCCATCCCGAAAATATCTTCCGGCGCGTCGATAATCCCCTCCGACAGCGAGAAACCCAGCGCAAACGCCTCCAGATCTTTTGGCGTCGTCATCATCACCACGTGAGAAATGCCGTTATAGACCAGCGCCACCGGGACCTCTTCCGCCAGCCAGTCAGGCTGCGCCACCGCAAGATCTGCGCGCTGCCACACCTGGGCCTCGCTGATGCCGGGCTGAATTGTTAAATCTTCGTCGGAAGCGTGCGGAATAACGTTCAAAGAGTACGACCTGTTGTTAACAAATAATGAAAGAGGACTGACCGCGCTGTCGTTCAAAAACAGCCCGGCAGCAGCTAATTTTGCCCTCTGGCATGGGACAGCGCAAATAAACCACGGGGCAATTGATGCGATTCTGCTGACGCAGATTGCGCCCGCCGCGCCCGCTGGCGGCAGAATGAGAATGATTCTTCCTCATGCTTTAAACGCGGCCAGCCTCCGGCCGCGATCGTTGTTGCCCCTACTCATAAAGAGGGAGTAACGGGACTTTTTTTTCAGCGAAATTTTAACACTGTGTAAAAAATGGATTACTAATGACTAACCTGTTGACCCGGGTCAATTTACATACAGGGAGGGCTGCTATTTTGCATTGATTCGCAATGGAGTTAATAAAGAAGAATAATCAATGCAAGTAAGCAGACGGAGTTTTTTCAAAATCTGTGCCGGCGGTCTGGCTGGCACCAGCGCAGCACTATTAGGGTTTGCCCCGGTAAACGCCCTCGCCAGCGTCAGAGAATATAAGCTGATCCGCGCCAGAGAAACGCGCAATAACTGCACCTACTGCTCGGTCGGCTGCGGCATGCTGATCTACAGCCTGGGTGACGGTGCGAAAAATGCCAGCGCCTCGATTTACCATATCGAAGGCGATCCCGATCATCCGGTCAGTCGCGGCTCACTCTGTCCAAAAGGGGCCGGCGTGCTCGACTTTATCCACAGTGAGCAGCGGCTGAAATACCCGGAATACCGCGCGCCAGGCAGCGATAAATGGCAGCGCATCAGCTGGCAGGAGGCGTTTGAGCGCATCGCCCGGCTGATGAAGCAGGATCGCGACGCCCATTTCCAGACCAGCAACGCCGACGGACTCACGGTTAACCGCTGGCCAACCACCGCGATGCTCTGTTCATCCGCCGCCAGCAACGAGACCGGCCTGCTCGACCAAAAATTTGCGCGTGCGCTCGGCATCGTGGCGCTGGAGAATCAGGCGCGGCTCTGTCACGGCCCCACCGTTGCCGCACTGGCTCCGAGCTTTGGGCGCGGCGCAATGACCAATCACTGGAACGACATCAAAAACGCCAATGTGGTGCTGATCATGGGCGGCAATCCGGCCGAGGCGCATCCGGTCGGGTTTAAATGGGTGATTGAAGCCAAAATTCACAACCAGGCTCAGGTGATTGTGGTCGACCCACGTTTTAACCGCTCTGCCGCGGTCGCCGATCTCTACGCCCCGCTACGCGCCGGCAGCGACGTGGTGTTCCTGATGGGGGTGATTAACTATCTGCTGCAACATGACCACATTCAGCATCAGTATGTACGCGCCTTCACCAATGCCGCGCTGATTGTTGATGAGGGCTACCGCTTCAGCGACGGCCTGTTCAGCGGCTACGATGCCGCATCGCGCCACTACGATCGTCAGAGCTGGCGCTATGCGCTCGATGAAAACGGCCATGCGCAACGCGATGAGAGCTTCAGCCATCCGCGCTGCGTGCTCAACCTGCTCAGGGAGCACGCCAGCCGTTACACGCCGGAAATGGTGGCGCGCCTGTGCGGCACACCGCAGGAGAGCTTCCTCAGCATATGCCAGCAACTGGCCGCCACCTGCGTGCCCGATCGCACCACCACCATCCTGTATGCGCTCGGCTGGACCCATCACACCAACGGTTCGCAGATTATCCGCACCGCCGCCATGATCCAGCTGCTGCTCGGCAATATTGGTATGCCCGGTGGCGGCATCAATGCGCTGCGCGGCCACTCCAACGTGCAGGGCTTTACCGATCTTGGCCTGCTGGCACAAAGCCTGCCGGGCTATCTGCCGCTGCCGTCAGAGAAAATGCCCACCCTGGCGAGCTATCTGCAGCAGGCGACGCCTGCGGCCCCGCTGCCGGGCCAGGTTAATTACTGGCAGAACAGTGACAAATTTTTCGTCAGCATGATGAAGAGTTTTTATGGCGATAACGCCACCGCGGAGAATCAATGGGGTTACCACTGGCTGCCGAAGTGGGACAAAAGCTACGACTGCATGGCGCAGGCGGAGATGATGGAGCAGGGCGAACTGAACGGCTGCCTGATTCAGGGCTTCAACCTGCTGGCCGCCTTCCCGGATAAAAATAAAGCCTGTCGCGCCCTGTCGCGTCTGAAATATATGGTGGTGATCGACCCGCTCAGTACCGAAACCGCCAGCTTCTGGCAGCATCATGATGAGTTTAATAACGTCGATCCGGCCAATATCCAGACCGAGGTGTTCCGTCTGCCCTCCTCCTGTTTCGCTGAGGAAGCAGGTTCGGTAGCGAACTCCTCGCGCTGGCTGCAGTGGCACTGGGCCGCCGCCGAGCCGCCGGCTGAAGCACTGCACGACGGCAAAATTCTCGGCAATCTGTTTTTGCGTCTGCGCGATCTTTATCGCCAGGAAGGCGGCACCGCCCCAGAGCCGCTGATGGCGATGCGCTGGGATTACCACGATCCCGCTAACCCGTCGCCGGAAGAGGTGGCGCAGGAGAGTAATGGCCGGGCGCTGGCTGACATTTATGATGACAGCGGCACGCTGCTGCTGAAAAAAGGCCAGCAGCTTAACGGCTTTTCGGAGCTGCGTAATGATGGCACCACCGCCAGTGCCTGTTGGATCTACGCGGGCAGCTGGACTTCACAGGGCAATCAGATGGCGCGGCGCGATAACGCCGATCCTTCCGGCCTGGGAGCCATCTCCGGCTGGGCCTGGGCCTGGCCCGCTAACCGGCGCATCCTCTACAACCGCGCCTCTGCTGATGCCGATGGCAAAGCCTGGGACCCGCAGCGCCGCCTGATCGAGTGGGATGGCGCACGCTGGCACGGCATTGATGTACCGGACTATCCGCTGACCCTGCCGCCGCAGCAGCAGGCCGGGCCGTTTATCATGCAGCCCGATGGTCTCGGTCATCTGTTTGCGCTCGACAAACTGGCTGATGGCCCGTTCCCGGAACACTACGAGCCGATGGAAAGCCCGCTGGCTGACAATCCGCTGCATCCGCAGCAGCGTCACAGTCCGGTGGTGCGGTTGTTCCGCAACGATGCGGCCAGTCTGGGCGAGGCCGCTGACTATCCCTGCGTGGCGACCACCTACTCGATTACTGAACTGTTCCGCCACTGGACCAAACACGCCCTGCTGAACGCCATTGCGCAGCCGGAGCAGTTTGTCGAGATCGGCTCCGAACTGGCCGCAGAGAAAGGAATACGCGCCGGGGACAGCGTCAGGGTGACGTCACGTCGCGGCTATATCAAAGCCAAAGCGGTGGTGACGCGCCGTCTGCCACGTCTGATGATCGACGGCAAGCCGGTCGATACCGTGGGCATTCCCTGTCACTGGGGCTTCGAAGGCACGACGCGCAAAGGCTTTCTCGCCAATACGCTGACCCCTTCAGTTGGCGATGCCAACTCACAGACCCCGGAATACAAGGGATTTTTAGTGAACGTGGAAAAAGCGTAACGGTGGATGACGATGGCTTACCAATCACAAGATATTATTCGTCGCTCAGCGACCAACGGACTCACCCCGCCACCGCAGGCGCGCGATCATCAGCGCCAGGTCGCAAAATTAATCGACGTCACCACCTGCATCGGCTGTAAAGGCTGTCAGGTGGCCTGCTCAGAGTGGAACGACATCCGCGCCGAGGTCGGGCATAACGTGGGGATTTATGACAACCCCACCGACTTAAGCGCCAAAGCCTGGACGGTGATGCGCTTCTCCGAAGTGGAAGAGAACGGCAAGCTGGCGTGGCTGATTCGCAAAGATGGCTGCATGCACTGCGCCGATCCCGGCTGCCTGAAAGCCTGTCCATCGGCGGGGGCCATTATTCAGTACGCCAACGGCATCGTCGATTTCCAGTCAGAGCAGTGTATTGGCTGCGGCTACTGTATCGCCGGTTGCCCGTTCAACGTGCCCCGACTGAATAAAGAGGATAACCGCGTCTACAAATGCACCCTGTGCGTGGATCGCGTCAGCGTCGGCCAGGAGCCGGCGTGCGTTAAAACCTGCCCGACCGGTGCCATTCATTTCGGCAGCAAAAGCGACATGCTGACGCTGGCCGCCGAACGCGTTGCTGAACTTAAGGCGCGCGGTTACGCCCAGGCCGGGGTGTATAACCCGGCAGGCGTTGGCGGCACCCATGTGATGTATGTCCTGCATGACGCCAGTCAGCCGCAGCGCTATCACGGTTTACCGGCCGATCCGCATATCAGCCCGACCGTTACCTTCTGGAAAGGTATCTGGAAACCGGTGGCCGCCGTCGGTTTTGCCGCCACCTTCGCCGCCTCGCTGTTCCACTATGTCGGCGTGGGCCCGAACCGGGTCGCCGAACACCACAATGATGACGACGACGATCGCGCGGAGGAGCGCAAATTATGAAAACTTCCGATCGCCTGGTGCGTTATCGCCCGGCAGAACGCATTAATCACTGGATTGTCGCCTTATGCTTTGTGCTGGCTTCGCTGAGCGGGTTAGGCTTTTTCTTTCCCTCCTTCAACTGGCTGATGCTGATATTGGGCACGCCACAGCTGGCGCGTATTCTGCATCCGTTTGTGGGGGTGGTGATGTTTGCCGCCTTTATGCTGATGTTTTTGCGCTACTGGCGGCATAATCTGGTCAATCGCGACGATCTCTACTGGGCCAGAAATATTCACCGTATTGCCCTGAATGAAGAGGTCGGTGATACCGGTAAATATAACTTTGGTCAGAAGTGTGTGTTCTGGGCTGCTATCATCTGCTTAGTACTGCTGCTGGTCAGTGGCATTGTGATCTGGCGACCTTACTTCGCCGGTGCATTCACTATTCCGCTGATTAGACTGGCACTGGTGGTGCATTCGGTTTCCGCCACGGCGCTGATCCTGATGATCATGGTGCATGTTTATGCCGCGCTGTGGATCAAAGGCACCCTGACGGCGATGGTAGAGGGTTGGGTCAGTTCCGACTGGGCCAGACAGCATCATCCGCGCTGGTACCGTGAGCAGCGTAATCAGCCTCTTAAACAGGAAAAACGCCCCTGATGAGTATTCGCATTATCCCGCAAGATCAGCTGGAGAAGAGCGAAAAAACGACGGCGGAGATGATTCCGCCGTTACTTTTTCCACGGCTGAAAAACCTGTACAGCCGCCGTGCTGCGCGACTGCGCGACCTGGCGGCTAAAAATCCACTGGGTGACTATCTGCGTTTTGCCGCAGTGATTGCCGAAGCGCAGGAAATTGTACTGTATGACCATCCGCTGCATATGGATCTGCAGGCGCGGCTGGTCCAGAGTGCCAGTGAAGGCAAGCCGCCGCTGAATATCCATACGCTGCCGCGCGATACCCACTGGCACCGATTGCTGCACTCACTGATCGCTGAGCTGAAGCCAGAAATGAGTGGCCAGGCGCTGGCAGTGCTGGAAAACCTGGAGAAAGCCTCGGCGACCGAGCTGGAGACGCTGGCCAGCGCGCTGTTCGCCGGCGAATATGCACAGGTCAGCAGCGACAAGGCACCGTTTATCTGGGCGGCGCTGGCCCTTTACTGGGCGCAGATGGCCGCGATGATCCCGGGCAAAGCGCGCGCCGAAATGGGCGACCAGCGTCAGTTTTGTCCGGTCTGCGCCAGTATGCCGGTCGCCAGTGTGGTACATATGGGTAGCCATGATGGCGCACGTTATCTGCATTGCAACCTGTGCGAGAGCGAGTGGTACGTGGTGCGCAGTAAATGTACCCAGTGCGAACAGACCCGCGATCTGCACTACTGGTCGCTCGACAGTGAGCACGCGGCGGTGAAAGCGGAGAGTTGCGGCGACTGCGGCACCTATCTGAAGATGCTGTATCAGGAAAAGAACCCGGCTATCGAACCGGTCGCCGACGATCTGGCGTCGCTGGTGCTGGATGCCCGGATGGAGCAGGAAGGCTTTGCCCGCAGCAGCCTTAACCCGTTTATGTTTCCTGGCGAATCGTAGCTAACCTGGAGAAACCCGATGAAACTGATTGGCAGCTATACCAGCCCGTTTGTGCGTAAGATTTCGGTCATCATGCTGGAAAAAGGCATTATCTTTGAGTTCGTTAACGCATCGCCCTACAGCGATGACAGTCACGTTCCGCACTACAATCCGCTGGGAAAAGTCCCGGCGCTGGTGGCTGACGATCAGCAGATCTGGTTCGATTCCAGCATCATTGCAGAGTTTCTGGAGCTGCGCGGCGATGCGCCCGCCCTGCTGCCTGCCGATCCTCATCAGTCGCTGCACATCCGCCAGCTGGAGAAACTGGCGGATGGCGTCAGCGACGCCGCGCTGGTAATTGTGCGTGAGCAGATGCGGCCAGGCAATCAGCAGTCAGAAGAGGTGTTGCTGCGTAACCGGGAAAAAATCCAGCGCAGCCTCGATATGCTGGAGACCCTTGCCGCCGAGGGCAAATGGCTCAATAACGGCCAGCTCAACCTGGCCGATATCGCCACCGGCTGCATGATCGGTTACCTCAATTTCCGGCGGGTGGTACCAAACTGGTGCGTGGAGCGGCCGGCACTGGTGAAACTGGCGGAAACGCTGTTTCAGCGTGAGAGTTTTGCGCGGACAACGCCGCCTGCGACGTAATGGTGATCTGAGCCAGACTTCATTAAGAGGGACAATGGTGTCTGGCAGGATTACGCTTTATTAACCAGTCCGCAGTAGTGCTGGTCAGAAGAGGCGATACACAGGTCGTGAGCAAGATAACTCTGCGCACTGACTGGTTCCCTCAACACGATCACTGATACAGATTCCTGAATGTTCACCTCACGCTTGCCCAATAAATTCCTGCGGATTAGCTCGTTAAGAATACGTTCAGGGATATTCTCAACATCAGATGTTTTATCATCATGAACAATTATGTGGCTTGCTTTTTCATAGCCTGGTGCCCACATATTATTATTAGGTGAATTTTTATAAACAGCGATAAGGGGTTTCTTCCACGCAGCAGCGATATGTACAATTGATGTATCTGGCGTTATAACTGCGTCTGACTCTTTAACCAATGCCATCACATGATGCAATGTATAAAAGGGATTTTTCACAACATTATCAGGAAGCGGCACCACCATTTCGTTGCGATGGTCGAGAATGATGACTTTTACCTCTCTGTTGTTATCATTAATCATTTTAATAATCTTCAGCAATTGCTGTTGCGAGAAGTTCCTTTCCGGCGTGCCTGCAAACGCATTAATAATAATTTTTTTCCAGGGACTAAGAAAGTGCCTCACCTCATCAAGCACAACATCAGGAAAATGCAGGCTATAAGTGACATTGCCTGTCGCTTCAATGCCAATACACTTACTGATCAAAGAAAGTAACTCTGTAACATGCTGCTTTTCATTTTTGTAGGAAACTGAAACGGTATAATGCCTGATGTCAGATTTCTTATTTAGCCCAATAACGAATCTGGCATTGATATCCCGAAAAAGCTTCAGCCGATGCACTGGCGTTTCAGATAAACAAGGATCGATAATCAGATCGTATTTATTTTTATTTAGCAAGCTCATGGTTGACTTTGAAACGGTGTGATTTAAAGACTTCAGATAATTTTTGTAACTGCAATCTGCTGCCTTATAAATATGTCTGATAAAAGGGCTGTATTGCATCACACCGTAACAGGCTTCTGTTACCAGTAAATCAACTATATAGCCAGCCTGGTGAAGAGACCGGATGAGTGGAGTCGAAACAATGATATCCCCTACTTTACCTTCATTGCGAACAAGCAGTATTCTTTTCACGGAATCAGGTTCAAAGCACACTTTATTTCGTTTATCCCAGAGAAGCTTTGCAATAGAGATTTTCGCCTCGAGTTTCACCTCTTTGAGAAAGTAGTTCCTTCTTCGATTCCATTCGCGTATTTTTTTGAATGACCCCTGTGACACTGTGATTCTTACATCCTTATTCATTGCACCCTTGCTGCTTCCTGAGCAGATGATTTATTTGATACAAAATATCACAAGCCAACAGTCGTTTATTTATATCAATCTTTTAATAAGGGAGCAATTATACAACACCCTGAAACGCGCACTATATAAGAACATTTAATCGCCCTGAAAGATTATCATTCATTTAACATGCCTGATTGGATTTTTGCTAAAAACACCCAACCACTTTTGACCCCATTAACCTTGCTGCATCATGCGTTATGATATGACAACTTAGGTTAACAAATATAATAACTTCACCTATAAAACCTAACTGTTAATTGAGATAACTAATTTAATCATAGAGAAAATTAAATAGAACACTCCACTTTAAACGATTATTTCCACATATTACTTCCGAAGATATCGCCAGAATGAATACTCTCGGAGATAATTATTATCGACCGGAAAAATAATCCGTTTTTCAGAAATTCCTCGCTGTTTATTAAATAACCTTCAGCGAGTTTACATTGAAGGAGGTGTATATTTGAACAGGATTAAACAGGAAAAGGAGAAGGTAACGAGAGATTTTTTAGCGCGGCTGAAACGGGTTGGCGCCCGTTTCAGCCGCTGACCACAAGCAACTAACAGGAGTAGTTGATATGGCTGAGCATGATAGTAAGCCAGAAGTGTGTGTTTCCAAAGCGTTACGGCAGCTGAAGGTGGGATATACCAGCATCCGTCACGAAAAACGTTCGACCGGTATGACCACGTACTACAGCCGCACGCCCAGCCTGCATCTCAAAGGCAACTGGCTGGAGGAGGCAGGGTTTGGGACCGATACGCCGGTCACCGTGGCCGTGGAGCGGGGGCAACTGGTGATCCAGCCTGTTAAGTGACAGGCAAAAAGATCCCGGCTCGGTGGCCGGGATCTTTAGTTATTTAGGTAACCCTTTTTTGTCCTTATGCTCTTGTACTCTGGCTTTTATCCAGAGACCAACTCCAAGAGTTAAGCCAATAACTAAACCTTTTTTTACGGAAATGAAGATAATTTCCTTCCAGTCAAACAAAAAGGAACCAACTTTGAAATAAATCAGCATTGAACCAATAAAGTTCGCTACGAAGCAAATACAAAAAAAAACAAAAGAACAGCGATAAGCGAGCGTTACGAGTTTGCATATTTTATTTTTCTTCATTTTTTTGTTCCACTTTATCAAGAGTATCTTTTGTAATGCCACCGACTATTTCACTTGCTGCTGAGCCACCAATAGCACCAATTACTTCAGCAGTACCTTCTTTGGCTGCTGTAGATAATCCGCCAGTAATGTACTTATCCGATTTACTCCCTGCGACAGAGCCTATTCCTGCACCAATTACCGAATTTACTGGGTTTTCTCCCTTAATCCCACTACCAATGGCTGCACCGCCCATATTTATTACAGCCGATATTCCGATACCTTTTCCTGTTGTCGCAGCTGCTGTGACTCCCGCCATAATCGCATCCACATAACTGAACAGATCTTTCCCACCACGCTGAGACATTGAATTAACGGTGGTTCCTATGGCTGCATTGATTGCAATAGTTTCTTTAATTGTGCTGCCCAGTATCGAACCACTAAATGTCAGTGGTAAATCTCCTATGCTGGCATTTGATTTGTGATAACCCCAGGTATTCATTATCGTCTGCGCTTTTAACATCGCTTCAGAGTCAGGAGCGCGTTTAATGTAGTCCTGCCCTGACAGCAATCCTTTAACAAGTTCCAGCGAGACGGCGGAACCGTAATTCTTCTCCATCTCCGAGGCATAAACTCGAAGGTAACCGGACAGCTCAGCACGCTCTGTGCTGGTCATCTGTGACGGGTCTTTGGTGAATTTTAACATCAGGTCATCGCTGCGTTTGTCGGCATTTTCCAACTGAATAAGCTCATTAGCTGCAGCCAGTGACTTATCACCATTCTTAATTTTTTCAACAGCTATTTTGAGCTTGTCCGAAGATGTGTCACCAAGAAAATTATTCTCAACCGCGTTTTTACCTGCCTGCGCACCCGCCACCGCGTCCGCCGTGCTGTCTCCGGCAACGCCGCCAGCCAGACCCGCCGCCAGCGTTCCCAGCGCACTCATCGTCTGCTTCTCCGTTTCCGACAGATCGCCGACCGTTTTACCCGGATACAACTGCTTCATCACCAGCCCGGCCATCAGTTCGCCGCTGACGCCGCCGGCTGCTCCCGCCAGCGCATTGTTCCCGGATGCGTAAGACGCTACCGCCCCGACAACCGCGTGGGCCATCGCCTGCGCTTCCGGGTTGCCTTCCGTCAGCTTATGTATCTGCTCAGCAAGATACGGACTTGCCGCGCCGCTCAACGCCTGCGCCACGTTCCCGCCCGACAGGCCCTGCACCGCCGCCGTTACCGCACTGATGGCCTGCTGCACCTTACCGCCGGTGCCGAACCCGCTCTCCGCGAACGCCTGCCTGTAGAAGTTGCTGTAAACCTGTTTACTGACGTCGCTTGCGCTGTACTGCTTCGTCGGATCCTTCAATTTAAGCTCAGCCAGCGCCCTGTCGCGGTCGGTCTGCGTGGCGCCGGACATCTTCTCGTTCGCCTCCCGGGTTGCGATGATCTCACCCTGCGTCCGCGCAATATCGCCCGCCTGGCTGCCGATTTCACCTATCAGCTGCGCCGCCTTCAGCCGGTTCTGCTCCTTCTCCTTGTCAAAGATAACGTCCAGACCCGGATTCGCATTTTCCACGTCGCGGCTTAAACCGGCAACGTCCTGCGCCTGTTTCTCCTTATCGCGGATAACGATGGTGCCTTCGCTCACCGCCGCCTTCGTCACAGAGTCTGCGCTGCCGCTGTCGTTCAGCCCCGCCAGCATCCCGTTCGCCATGTTCCCGGCGAACTGACCGCCCACGCTGCCGCCCGTGCTTATCCCGGCGCTCTGGTGCTCCACCTCATATTCCGCGTGGTTCTCAATATTGCCGAAGCCCAGCGTGCCGGTGTCGAGCCGGTTCTTATCGGCGGAGGCCGTTGAGCTGATAACCGCGCCGTTCAGCTGCGTATGCTCACCCACCGTCACGTCAAAGCCGCCCTTCCCGGCAAAAATCCCCGTCTGCTCCGCCACGCTCTGCCAGGTACTGTGCATCTTATCCCGGCTCACGTTCACGTTCGCCGACCCGGTCATTGAGCCGAAGGTGAAGCTGCCGCCCGCGCTGGCGCTCTGCTGTCTGCTGTCGTAGCGGTCGCTGTCCTGCTCTGAGGTCAGCGTCAGGTTGCGGCCCGCGTCCACCTTCACGCTCTCACCGCTGGCCTGCGCGCCCAGAAGCGTGATGTCGCGCCCGCTGGTCAGGCTGAGCCGGTTGCCCGCGTCCAGCGTGGTCTCGCTGTGCGTCAGCCCGTTGCCTTTTTCGCTGCCCTTCGCCGCGCTGACGCTCGCCGACACGCTGATGCCGTAGCCGCCTGACCCCACGCCGATGCCGACACCGACGCTGCCGCCCTTGCTGCTGTTTTTCCCATCGGTGCTCTGCGTGTTCTGCGCCGACTGCAGCAGGATGTCCCGTGACGCATCCAGGCTCAGGTCGCCGCCCGCCTTCAGCTGGCTGCCGGCGATGCTGATGTTGCCGCTCTGCGCCGTACCGTTTTTGCCGGTTGCCGTGACGGTCAGATTCCGGCCCGCCGTCAGCGTACTGCCCTGCGACTGACTGCTCTCAGTACGCGCTTCGCTTTTCGACGACTGGCTGCCGTACGAGGCGCTGACGCCGATGGTGTTGGTCGATCCCGCCTGATAGCCGTCCTGCCCGGGCTTCAGGTCGCCGGCTGCATTGTGCGCGTCCGCGGCGGCAGTGTTCAGCCCGTCCATCTGAGCCGCCTGCGCCGCCTGCACCCCGTTCAGCGCCGCCTGGGTGTTCTGCAGCGCGCTGACCCGCCCGTCACCCGACTTCCTGGCCTGCTGCGCGCTGCTCACCGCCGTGTTGAGCGCGCTGCCTGCCGTGCCTGACAGGGCGATGCTCAGACCGCTCTGTTTCTGCTCGAAGGTTTCCTTACGGCTGCGTGAATCAAAGCCCGGGTCGATAGTTACGCTGTCGCCCGTCAGGTTCATGTCTTTACCCGCCACCAGGTCTGCGCCGCCGACGTGCAGCCGGTTGCCCGCCGTGATGTCCACGCTGCCCTGGCTACTGCCGATGGTGCTGACGCTCTGGCTCTGGGTGGTGCCTTTCTCATCAATTTCGTGCCGCGTGGACTGCTTGCCGACGGTGAAGCCGATGCCGCCGCTGCTCATCAGCCCGCTTTTTTTCTTTTCTTTCAGCTGGTAGTGGCTGTCGGTCTCGGTTGCCGCGCCGATCTCCACGTCGCGCCCGGCCCGCAGACTGACGTCCTGGTCGGCAGCCACCGCCGAGCCGGTCACCGTCAGGTCGCGTCCGGCGATGACCGTGACGCTTTCGCCGCTCAGCAGGCTGCCGTTCTCGCGCGTGCTGCCGTCCTGCGTAATAGTGTGGCTGCTGCTCTTTTTCAGGAAGCCTTTTCTCTCAGAACGTTCTTCACTAAAGTCCAACGCCCGTTCGGTGGCGGTATTGAGGGTCACATCCTGTTTCGCCTGCAGTGCAACGGCCCCCAGCTCACTGTGCAGAGTGCTGGCCGTGGCGGTGATGTTGCCGTCCTGCGCTACCACCGTGACGCCATCACGTCCACTGAGCGTGCTCCCCACCACGTTCTCACTCAGCATTTCCTCTGAGCGTTCACCCTTAGTTTTCCGGCCGCGACTTTTTTCTTCTGAGACGCGGTGCTCGCTGTCTGTCGTGTGGTTGAGGATGACATCCTTTTTCGCCTGCAGCGCAACAGCACCCTGTCCGCTGTGCAGCGTGCTGCCGGTGACCGTCACGTCACCCTCACGCCCGATGACCGTTACGCCCTGTTCTCCGCCGAAGGTGCTTCCCATGCTGCCCTCGCGAATCGTCTCCTCGTCACGATGACTGCGGGTATTACCCAGCCGCCTGTTCTCGCTGTCCAGGTCCTGCGTGCGGGTACGCGCGTCCTTAATGGTAACGTTCTGCGCGCTGACGCCAATGCGGCCCTCGGCACTGTCAACCTGCGCGCCCTCGGCCAGCAGGTTATTACCCGCCACCAGCGTCACACCCTGGTCACCGCTCAGGGTGCTGAGCACCAGGCGATCTTCCTGACGGCTGTTGCTGACCGATGAAGTCCGGCTGCCAGCTTCAAGATGGGTGGTATTGGTGGTGGTTTCAGCGCCGATGTGAATGTCGCCGCCAGCCTGAACCCGGGCAGAGCCGGAGGCGCTGGCCTGGCTACCGGTCAGCGTCAGGTCACGCCCGGCCGAGAGCAGAAGATTGCCACCGGCGTTAAGCTCGCTGCCCTGCGCCTGCTGCCACTCGCCGCTGACCTGCGCCATGCGCCTGCCCGCTTCTTCCATGCCGCTGCTGGTGCGGTTACTATCGCCCCGGAGATCACGTTCAGGCTGCCGCTGTGACTGCTTTTCGCGGCACCGATCGCAAGGTTGTTGCGCGCGCTCAGGCTGAGATTATCGGTGGCATCCAGCTTCGCGCCCTGTAGCCGGATATCAGTGCCGCTGAGGCTGATATCATCAGCGCTCATCGTCGCCTGACGCAGGGCATTCTGCAGATCGGTGCTGATCGTCAGCGTATCCGCTTTCACATCAATGCTACCCGCCTTGATGTCGCCTCCCTGGTGCAGGAACTGACCGCTGTCGACCGACAGCGCCTTATCCGCAAACAGGTTACCGGCATTGGTCACGCTGTCTGCCGAGAGCTGCAGATTACCGCCGCCAATCACCGCGCCCGCGCCAGTCAGGCGCAGCGTGGTCTGTGCCAGATAAACTTTCGGCACCCACACCGTCTGAGGGCCGTCTTCCGTATCAACCGTTTCGCTGACCAGCCAGACGATATCCTGTTGCAGCGCCGCAATCTGCTGCGGCGTCAACGCCAAGCCCGGCACCAGATGGAAATCCTGCGCCACTTTAGAGCCGTTGTTCATTAGCTCCTGATACTGCGTCATCGCATCCCAGCCGTTAACGGAAGGCCTGCCGGTCAGTTTCAGGACCTGCTCGCGTACCAGACGCTGCTCATAAAAACCGTCGCCCAGGCGTTTATGCACCTGTGTCGGGTCATAGCCCACCCGTTCAAGCAGATAGTCGCTGCTGATAAATTTGCTCTGGCTGGTAAAGCGCTCGTCAGTCACCACCAGGAATGGGCTGCCCGCTGCGGTTTGCTGACTGAACAGGCCGTTATCGGGCAGGGTGGTGGCGACTTTCTCCAGCTGTTGCAGCGCCGTCAGCGCCAGCTCTGCCGGTAACAGCGGTCGACCTGGCTGAGATGGGGAGTTGAGGCTGGACTGCGTAATCTGGCCGCCCGCCGCAAGTTCTGTGTCGCCGTCATGACGGGCAACGCCGTCTACGGCAAAGGCCAGGCCACACGGTATTAGCTGGTCAATGATTGAGGATATTAAATACCCTTGTTAAAACCCCTATTACCAAACTGATGCCCAAAACATTTTCCGGTTTTCATATCGACGTAAATATTCACGGGAGTAGAGGTCTCAATCTCCATCCATGACTTGTTTTCTACATCTTCGCTAGAAGTCTCAACGATATAGCATTCAACACCATCATAAAAAGCCGTTTGAATGAAAGTAAATTTCTCACTCCATCCCATTTTATGCCGGGATGCGTAGTCACGAGCGGCGTCCTTAGCGTCTTCTAAGCTTATCATTGCTGAATTCCATAATAGACATTGTACATAGCACCGCCTACAACAACCGGCCCAAGAAGTACGCCAGCTGCTTCATGTCGAAGTGCGGTAAAGGTAATCTCATAGTTATTGGTTAACGGGAATTTGAAACCATTAATAACATAACGTGGTGACATTCCTTTCGCTCTCATTAGCCCAACCATCTCGGCAAATGCTTCTTCCAGATACCGTAAAATATATGACCTGTTGTAGGAGCTAATATGCATAAAGGCTCTAAGCTCTCGAAGCAGATAAAACTTTGGCGCAATGGAGGAATGTACCCGCTCATGATATATGGCCGCCAGAACATCCTCAGCCGCTTGTTCCACTGTTTTTACTGTACGGTCGTAGGCTCTGCCAATAGTAATGTCACCCCATAAATTAGTTGAACCTAACCCGGCATTTTGCTTATCAGTAAAGCGGATTTTTGGGCGATACCGCCAGGATGAAGAAGTGTTTCGGGGGCCATTCATTGCGCGGCCCACTGATGCGCTGTATTTAGGCATACGTATATTTCTGTATGAATGCCTGAAGGCGTCGCGAGGGTTCTTTTTCAGTAAAATCGCCATCACAGTATCTACGCCAATCATGGTAATGGCTGCCGCTAAACAGGCAGCCGCATCATCAAGATCACTTTCGGTCCTGGCTTTGTATGTGGTCTTACCGAATTCGTAGAGTTTTTTTGAAGCCTCGACAGCCACACCACCTACGGCAGCCCAACCCGCCACAATCAGAATGAGGTCAGCTAACTCACCAATACCAAAAAAGTGTGCACCAGCCCATAAACCAGTTATTGCAGCCATTGTGGCCAATGCCTGAGGGGTCAGCATTACCAACAACTGTTGACCGACATCACCAGGCAGAATTTTTGCAGCCTTAGTGATAGAAAGTTCAAGTTTTTGCTGCATATCCATATTTGAGACATTCATCTAAACACCTTTTAGGATTATTTTCACGCATCTGCTGACGCAACTGTTGCCAGGTTTCAATCGCCTGGCCTTCTTCACGGAGGTTATCGGCTGGCAGCGCTGCCATCATCGGGAAAGCAGAGCAGAGCAACGCGCCTGCCACCATGGCGAGCAGACGCACTGGCGGATGCCAGAGCAATAAACAAATTCTTTTCATGAAAATTCCATTTCACTAACTGTAACCGGATGTAAATTTTGGCGAATTATCCATCAGGAAAGGGGAAAAACAAGAGGGTTGGCTATTTTTCGGGCGGTTTCTTAACCTCCGGATTTTGAAAAAATTTCAGGGTATTCCAGGAAAAAATCAACAAGTAACTATTTGATATATATGAAATATTTATCAGTTGGCACATCAACACAGCCGATTTTTGATGACCGGCAGTGGCAGTTTGAGAACTTTAGCGTATTCATTTGCACCCTAAAAAATGGCCGCTATAGCGGTCACACTCAGGTATGAGTTGAAAACATCAGGCCAAAAAATCCCATAAAAAAAGGGACGATAGCTCGTCCCTTTTCCGCACAACAAATAGCATTACTGCAGCAGCGAGATATCCGCCACCTGCAGGAACAGCTCACGCAGTTTTGACAGCAGCGTCAGGCGGTTAACCCGCACCGCCTGATCGTCGGCGTTAACCATCACTTTATCGAAGAAGTTATCAACGGCTTCACGCAGCTGCGCCAGTTCGATCAGCGCATCCTGATAGCGTCCTTCCGCGAAGTACGGCTGCAGCTTGCTGCTCAGCGCAGTGACAAACGTCGCCAGCTGGATCTCTTCATTCTCTTTCAGCAGTGATGCCTGCACGCTGTCATTCAGCGTTTCGGTCGATTTTGCCAGAATGTTAGAGACGCGCTTGTTGGCGGCGGCCAGCGCAGCGGCTTCATTCAGCGTACGGAAGTGCGATACCGCTTTCATGCGTGCATCAAAGTCAGCCGGACGGGTCGGACGACGCGCCAGCACCGCCTGCAGCGTATCAATGCTGTGGCCTTCTTCCTGATACCAGGCGCGGAAGCGACCCAGCATAAAGTCGATCACATCATCCACTACGCTGGCGTTGCTCAGCTTGCTGCCATACAGACGCACGGCTTCTTCAGTCAGGGTTTGCAGATCAAGCGGCAGATTCTTCTCGACGATGATGCGCAACACACCGAGTGCGGCACGACGCAGAGCAAACGGATCTTTGTCGCCTTTTGGATGCTGACCAATGCCAAAAATGCCGGCCAGCGTATCCATTTTGTCGGCGATCGCCAGCGCACAGGCGACCGGACTGGACGGCAAATCGTCACCGGCGAAGCGCGGCTGATACTGCTCATTCAGCGCGACGGCCACATCTTCAGCTTCGCCATCGTGACGCGCATAGTGCATCCCCATCACGCCCTGCGTGTCGGTGAACTCGAACACCATATTGGTCATCAGGTCACACTTCGACAGCAGGCCCGCGCGGGTCGCATGGTTGACATCGGCGCCAATCTGACCGGCAATCCAGCCGGCCAGCGCCTGGATGCGATTGGTTTTGTCACGCAGCGTGCCCAGTTCTTTCTGGAACAGCACTGTTTCCAGGCGCGGCAGATGATCTTCCAGACGTTTTTTGCGGTCGGTATTGAAAAAGAATTCCGCATCGGCCAGACGCGGACGCACCACTTTCTCGTTACCCGAGATAATCTGGCGCGGATCGCTGGATTCGATATTGGTGACGAAAATGAAGTTCGGCAGCAGGTTGCCGTTATCGTCATATACCGGGAAATATTTCTGATCGCCTTTCATGGTGTAGACCAGCGCTTCAGCCGGCACCTTGAGGAATTTCTCTTCAAAGGTGGCGGTCAGCACCACTGGCCACTCCACCAGCGAGGTCACTTCTTCCAGCAGGCTATCACTGAGATCGGCATTACCGCCCAGACGACGGGCGGCGGCTTCGGCATCGGCTTGATCATCGCTTTACGGGTCTGGTAGTCGGCGATCACCTTGCCGCGTTTCTCCAGCACGTCCGGATACTGATCGGCGTTGTCGAGAGTAATGTCATGCTCGCCCATGAAGCGATGGCCGCGAATGGTGCGCGCAGAGTCCACGCCCAGAATGGTAGCGGGGATCAGCTCATCGCCCAGCAGCAGCGTCACGGTGTGAACCGGACGGACGAACTGCACGTCGCTGTCGCCCCAGCGCATCAGTTTTGGCACCGGCAGTTTGCTCAGCGCGGTGGCGATCATCGCCGGCAGCAGAGCCTGAGCCGCTTCGCCCTTAACCTGAGCGCGATAGACCAGCCACTCGCCTTTGTCGGTGCTCAGACGTTCAGCCTGATCAACGGTGATGCCGTTACCGCGTGCCCAGCCTTCTGCGGCTTTGGTGGCGTTACCGTCGGCGTCAAACGCTGCGCTGACCGCCGGGCCGCGCTTTTCCACTTCCCGATCGGGTTGTGAGGCGCTCAGGTTCGCCACTTTCAGCGCCAGACGGCGCGGTGCGGCAAACCAGCTGACGTCGCCGTGGTTCAGATTGGCGGCATCAAGTTCCGCAGTGACCTGCGCGGCAAAGGCTTCAGCCAGGCTGCGCAGGGCTTTTGGTGGCAGCTCTTCGGTGCCGATCTCCACCAGGAAGGTTTTCTCAGTCATGGCTGCCTCTTACTTTTTGTTATTGCACATCGGGAAGCCCAGTGCCTCGCGAGAGGCGTAGTAAGCTTCAGCCACGGCTTTCGTCAGGGTGCGGATACGCAGAATATAGCGCTGACGCTCGGTGACCGAGATCGCCTTACGCGCATCCAGCAGGTTGAAGCTGTGTGCCGCTTTCAGAATGCGTTCATAGGCGGGCAACGGCAGCGGTTTTTCCAGCGCCAGCAGGTGCTGCGCCTCTTTCTCGTACTGCTCGAAGCAGGTAAAGAGGAAATCCACGTCGGCGTATTCGAAGTTATAGGTGGATTGCTCCACTTCGTTCTGATGGAACACGTCGCCGTAGGTGGTTTTACCCAGCGGCCCGTCGCTCCACACCAGATCGTAGACACTGTCGACGCCCTGGATATACATCGCCAGACGTTCGAGACCGTAGGTGATTTCACCGGTCACCGGTTTACATTCCAGGCCGCCCACCTGCTGGAAGTAAGTGAACTGCGTCACCTCCATGCCATTGAGCCACACTTCCCAGCCCAGTCCCCAGGCACCCAGCGTTGGGTTTTCCCAGTTATCTTCCACGAAGCGAATGTCATGCACCGTCGGGTCCATACCCAGCTCTTTCAGCGACCCGAGATACAACTCCTGAATGTTGTCCGGTGACGGTTTGATGATCACCTGAAACTGGTAATAGTGCTGTAAGCGGTTCGGGTTTTCACCGTAGCGACCATCGGTCGGACGGCGTGACGGCTGCACGTAAGCTGCGGCGATCGGCTCCGGGCCGAGTGCGCGCAGGCAGGTCATTGGGTGCGAAGTGCCAGCGCCTACTTCCATGTCCAGCGGTTGAACAATGGTGCAGCCCTGACGTGCCCAGTAATCCTGCAAGGTCAGGATCAGGCCCTGAAAGGTCTTGGTATCAAACTTTTGCATGTTGAATTTGCACGCGATTGGCTAGATGAAAAAAGAGTGCGACAGTATACCCTTTGACCGCGCGATGTGCAGCCGGAAATCCTGTACGGTTGCGGCGCGGTTTGGTTGTCGCGTCCTTTTGCTGCCATACAGAGGGCTCCGAATCCTGCCGGCAAAGGTTGTTGCCACCGCCGCGCCTGGCTACCCTTCTCCGCACGGACGTTATGCGCAAGAGGACGCCATGCCGCAGAAGATTTACTGGATCGATAATTTACGCGCGGTTGCCTGCCTGATGGTGATCGTGATCCACACCACGACCTGGTATATCACCGGGCCGATGGCGGTCACCGGCACGTCGTGGGACGTCGCCAATCTGCTGAACTCCGCCTCGCGAGTCTGCGTGCCGCTGTTTTTCATGATCTCCGGCTACCTGTTTTTCGGCGAACGCAGCGCCCAGCCGCGTCATATGATCCGGCTGGTGCTGTGTCTGCTGTTCTACAGCGCGGTATCACTGGCGTATATCACCTGGCTGACGCCGATCAGTGAAGGCCGATCGATCCTGAAAATGCTGCAAAAACCGGTGTTTTATCACCTGTGGTTTTTCTTCGCGCTGATCGGTATCTATCTGATGTCGCCGCTGATTCAGGTGAAGTCGGTACAGGCGCGCTATGTGGCGCTGCTGGTGCTGGTGCTGGCGGTGCTGGCCAATCCGAACACCGTCAGTCAGTCGCTGGGGCCGTTTCACTTCCTGCCGGTCAATCTCTATGTCAGCGGCGACAGCATCTACTACCTGCTGTATGCGCTGTTAGGACGGGCTATCGGCACCATGGAGACAGAAAAACGCGGGCTGACACCCGCTGCTAGCGGGGTGTTTATCGCCTGTGTGATTGGCATTGCGCTCGGGACAAAGCAGGCGTTACGGGACAATGGCGCGTTTAACGACACCTGGTATCTCTACTGCGGACCGCTGGTCTTTATCGCAGCGATCAGCTTACTGCTGGTGTTTAAAAATGCCTTAACCAGCGCGCGCTGCCGGGTTTATCGCTGATTGCGCGCTACTCTCTGCCGATCTACGGTTTTCACGCGCTGTTTATCCACTATCTGCGTACCCATCACTACGACGATATGTCGCGTCCGTGGTTCGATCTGCCGTGGGTATTCGGGGTGACGCTGGGCGGAAGCCTGCTACTGGCGATGGCGCTTAAACGCGTTGATAAACGTCACTTCGTCAGCTGATCGGCGTCACGCTGACAGGCGCGACGCAGCTGGCGCGCCGAGGAGAACCCGGCCGCCAGCGCCGCTTTCTCGGCTGATTTGCCCTGCTGCTGATGCTGGCGCGCAATGCTGACCCGCAGCTGTTCATGGTATTCGCGCACGCTGATGCCCAGATGCTGACGGAACAGCCGCGCCAGATGCCGACTGCTGACGTGCGCCCGTGCTGCCAGCTCGGTCAGCGACCAGCTGTACTCGGGATGGGCAATCATCGCATCCTGCGCCCGATGAACCGCCGGGTGCAGATGGTTACGATAACGCAGCCAGGGTGAAAGCTGCGGATCGTCACCGGCGCGGCGGAACCACACCACCATTTCACGTGCCACCGCCAGCGCGGTCGGCGTATCACACAGCTGATTAATCAGATGCAGCGCCAGATCGATGCCCGCCGTAATGCCGGCGCTGGTCCAGATATTGTCATGCCCGACAAACACCCGATTTTCATGCACCAGTGCCTGCGGCGCAGCCGCTTTCAGCCGATCGATGACCTCATGATGGGTAGTGCAGCGAATGCCATCCAGCAACCCCGCTTGCGCGGCCAGCAGCGCACCGGAACAGACGCAGACCAGCATCAGGGCCTGTGAATGCAGTGCTGCCTGCTGCTGCTTCAGCCACTGGCGCGCCTGTTGCGCTTCGGGCGTGGCGTAACAGATCCGCGAGTCATAAACACCAGGCACCACCAGCAGGCTGTCGGCAGGCAAACCTGCTGGTAACGGCTCAATCCCGCCGATGGTCATCCCGGTGGAGCAGATCACCTGCGGTTGCGGTCCAATGTAGCGCAGCACAAAGCGATCGCCCGCCAGCTTAAGCGCCTCCGCCGGGCCAGTCAGATCGAGCGCCATCACTCCAGGCAGGGTTAAAAACCAGACGGTCTGTTTCATCGGCTGGCCTGGATTACACCAGATCCCAGCCGCGGGCGCGCCACAGCGCGGGCAGGTCCGCCATGTTGTCGAATCGCGTGACCAGCGGATGATCCAGTTCCGGATTATGCGCATCGGCGCAGTAGTAGAACACCGGAATACCGGCGGCAATGCCGGCCCGCGCGCCCGCTTCAGAATCATCCACCAGAATGCAGCGCTCAATCGCGACCTGCATCTGCTCGGCAGCGTGGTACATCAGTTCCGGATCGGGCTTCCAGTGCAGAATGTCATAACCGCTGTAGAGGTGGTCAGCAAACAGCGGCAGCATGCCGGTTAAGCCCAGCGAGTGCTGCATCTTCTTCACCGTTCCGTTCGATACCACGCACATCGGCACTTTTATCTGTTCAACCAGCGCTTTGGCACCGTCGATCGGCTGCAGGTGCTGATCAAACAACTGCGCCACCTCGGCGCGGTAGGCGGTTTCCACCTCTTCCATCGGCAACGATTGCTGATGCGCCTCACCGACGTCGCGGATGATGTCGTACAATTTGACGCCTTTATACTGCTCAAACATCTGCTGCAGCGACAGGTCGATGCCATAGCGGGCGAAAGTATTGACGTAGGCCTGGGTGCAGAGCAGTTCGCTGTCCACCAGCGTGCCATCGCAATCGAAAAAGACGCATTCTACTGACATCAGACTCTATCCTTTGATTTTGTGGGAGTCCCTCACTCTACCGTACTGAGCGCAGATTGCGAGAGTGGCAATCGGTTGCGAAAAATCATTGTATTGGCCTGGCAAAATCGCCAGGATACGCGCCGATGAATTTTTCTTCTGGATGGATGGCATGAGCAAGCAAGGCCTTTTGCAGCGCATCTTCAAGCTGCAGGAACATGGCACCACGGTGCGCACCGAAGTGATCGCGGGTATGACCACCTTTCTTACGATGGTCTACATCGTCTTTGTGAACCCGCAGATCCTCGGCGTGGCCGGTATGGATACCCAGGCGGTGTTTGTCACCACCTGCCTGATTGCCGCCTTCGGCAGTATTCTGATGGGACTGTTTGCCAATCTGCCGGTCGCACTGGCCCCGGCAATGGGACTGAATGCCTTTTTCGCCTTTGTGGTGGTCGGCGCAATGGGTTATTCGTGGCAGGTCGGTATGGGGGCGATCTTCTGGGGCGCCGTCGGTCTGCTGATCCTGACGCTGCTGCGGGTGCGCTACTGGATGATTGCCAACATCCCGCTCAGCCTGCGCGTCGGCATCACCGCCGGGATTGGCCTGTTTATCGCTATGATGGGGCTGAAAAATGCCGGCATCATTGTGCCGAATCCCGATACGCTGGTGGCGGTAGGGAATCTGACTTCGCACAGCGTGCTGCTGGGCGCGCTGGGTTTCTTTATCATCGCTATTCTGGCGTCACGTAATATCCATGCAGCAGTATTGATTTCGATGGTAGTGACCACGGCGATTGGCTGGATGCTGGGCGACGTGAAGTTCGTTGGCCTGTTTTCTGCCCCGCCAGCCATCAGTTCGGTGGTCGGTCAGGTCGATATCAAAGGCGCCTTTAACATCGGCATGGCAGGCGTGATTTTCTCCTTTATGCTGGTCAATCTGTTCGACTCGTCGGGCACGCTGATCGGCGTAACTGACAAAGCCGGACTGACCGATGAAACCGGCACCTTCCCGCGCATGCAGCAGGCGCTGTATGTTGACAGCATCAGCTCGGTCAGTGGCGCGCTGGCGGGCACCTCCTCGGTCACCGCCTACATTGAAAGTAGCTCGGGCGTGGCGATTGGTGGCCGTACCGGACTGATGGCGGTGGTAACCGGCGTGCTGTTTTTGCTGGTGATGTTCCTGTCACCGCTGGCGGCGATGGTGCCAGGCTACGCCGCTGCCGGGGCGCTGATTTATGTCGGCGTACTGATGACCGCCAGCCTGTCGCGCGTGCGCTGGGATGATTTGACCGAATCGGTGCCCGCCTTTGTCACCGCCGCGATGATGCCGTTCAGCTTCTCAATCACCGAAGGGATTGCGCTGGGCTTTATCGCTTACTGCGTGATGAAGCTCGGCACCGGCCGCTGGCGTGAAATCAGCCTTGCGTGGTGATTGTCGCGCTGATGTTCGTGCTGAAGATTGTGTTTATCGACGCACACTAAATGCTGCGATAACTGCATCAGGCCGCTCCCGTCAGGGTAGCGGCCTTTTTTATTTCAACACCCCGAGCTGACGCAGGTGGGCAAAGCTGGCATCCGTTGCGCCCTGTGGATGAAACTCAAGGCTGACCCAGCCGGGATAGTTGAGATTATCCAGCAGGGTAAACAGCCGCTCGAAATCGACCTCGCCGCTGCCGGGCTGGTGACGGCCAGGCACGTCCGCAATCTGGATATGTGCAATACGGTCAATAAAGGCGGGCAGCACCTGATAGGGATCTTCACCGGCACGCAGTGAATGCCAGAGATCGTACTGCACCGCCAGGTTGTCGCTGTCGATCTGGTCAAACAGCCGCACTGCCTGCTCCACCCCGGAGATCACCGCGCCGGGCACGTCGCCGTGATTGATCGGCTCCAGCACCAGCTGAATGTCGTGCGCCTTGAGCGCGCTGGCGGCCAGAGCAAAGTTTTCACGCAGGGTTGGCAGCGGATCGCCCTGACCGGCGGCCGGTCCTGACGGACAGTTAATGCGCGGCGGTTTCAGCTGCTGACCATAGCTCACCGCCTGATCGATAGCCCGGCGGAACTCATCACGCCGCGCCGGTTGCGCCGCGAATCCGCGGTCACCTGCATCCCAGTCACCCAGCGGCATGTTAAACAGCACCAGCTGCTGCTGGTTGCGATCCAGCGCCTGCTGGATATCGGCGCTCTCCAGGCCATAGGGGAAGAAAAATTCAACCGCCTGAAATCCGGCCTCAGCGGCGCGGTCGAAGCGTTCATAAAACGGATATTCGGTATAGAGCATGGTCAGATTAGCGGCGAAACGAAGCATATTCTCTCCTGATAAGATGTCGCCCGGCAGCCTCGCCGCCAGGCGAGTGCGGTTAGCTGACTTGAGTGCTGCCGGCCGGCAGCGGCGCGGTCGGCGGCGCAAAACGGATAAACAGCGTGCCAATTACGTAAAGCGCGGCGCACAGGGTAAAGAAGGTCAGTACGCCGCCGTATCCGCCGGTGAGTTGCAGGATCAGACCGGCGAGAATCGGCACCAGAATGCCGCCCACGCTGCCGGCCATATTCATAAAGCCGCCGACCAGCCCAGCGCGCGCCGGATGGGCGATCAGCGCCGGGATACTCCAGTAGATACTGCCGCCGCCGGTCAGGAAGAAGGAGGCAACCGACAGCATCGCCACTGCGGTAATCGGATTCGCCACGTCCGGCAACGCAAAGAAGATCAGCAGCGTAACGCCGCCCGACAGTGCAATCAGGCTTTTCACCACCGTGCCGTGCTGATAGCCGCGCTTCACCAGCGCATCGACGGCGAATCCGGCCCCCAGCGATCCGGCAGCACCCAGCATAAAAATCACAAAGGTGGCATTACCGATGGAGCGCAAATCGAAGCCGCGTGCCTGCGCCAGATAGCTGGGTCCCCATGTCATCAGGCCAAAGTAGATCATCGCCCAGGTGGCCCGGCCAAACATCAGGCCACACAGCGACCGCCAGTCAACGCCCGGACCGGCGGGCGGCGGCGCATCCGGCGCCACACCGTCGTCACGACCCTGCCGTATCAGCGCCATTTCGGCGGCGTTAACCCGAGGGTCCTCTTCCGGGCGATCGCGCAGCTTGTACCACGCCAGTAGCGCCAGCGACATGCTGAACAGACCGGCGACAATAAACGCCAGCCGCCATGAGTCGAGCATGTCGATCAGGTAGGCGATGATCAGTCCGCCAAACGCCACACCCAGCGGGCTGCCGCAATCCATGATGGCCGCGCCGCGTCCGCGTTCCGATTTGGGCATCCAGCTGGCATTCATTTTGCCGCCAGAGGGCGAAATCGGCGTTTCTGCCACGCCCAGCGCGATGCGGGCAAAGATTAGCGACAGTCCACCGGTTGCCAGCGCCAGTCCAATCTGGCTGAGGCCCCACAGTATGCTGGAGAAGGTCAGCACCTTACGCGGGCCAAAGCGATCCAGCGCCCAGCCGCCTGGCACCTGTAACAGCGCATAGGACCAGAAAAAACTGCTGAGAATCAGCCCCTGCATGGCAGGCGACAGATGGAACTCATCCTTGATGAACGGAATACCGATTGAGAGCGTGATACGGTCCATCAGGTTGACCGCCAGCAGGAAAAACAGCACGGCGAAAATGCGCCAGCGAACCCGGGTAGGCTGGGACGCGGCATCGGAATCAGGGTGTAACGCTTGCATAACTTTCTCCCGCTTGTCAGTGGCGATGCCGGGTAAATCCCGGACACTGAACATATGTTCATTAACATATCTTATGTTTAGACATTAAAGCGGATCCTGTGAGAAAAGATTTGCGGCAGCTCACACTTCAGTAAATTTAGCTTTAGTATAGAAGGGAAAAACAGGGAGTCGCCCATGGCGATATGATAATTTACCTTTAATAATCAAAGATAAAAAAACAGAGCTTGCTTCTGGCGGACAAAAAACAATAAGACCTGCTTTATTAACATCAGAAAAGGCTTATTACAAATGTTTAAATAATAAACATATGAACATAGCCAATAGCGCACCTGTGGCATCAAAGCACATCTGTCTGTCATCCCGGTAAAGAGGAGGGTCCTCTGCGGTACGATCGCGCATCGCCGCGATCCCGATTGCGGAATATTGCTTCTTCGCGGACGCGGATCTGCGCGCCGCTAAGCGTCGGGCCCGGACCAGTTTATGACTGAAATCTCCCGGTGATCCAATCAACATTTCGTCCAGTCATCGCGAATAACCAGATGATTTTTTTATCTTATTCGCTGCGGTGCCGATAATTTATATGTTATCTACTTCAGGACATAACAAGGAAAAACCATGACATCAATAAACTCTGGCGCATTCAACCCTGATAATTCTGGTAGCACAACCCTCTCTCAAATCAACCACATCACCCGCAATATCGACAAATTGATGACTGAGCTGATAAGCGTAAAGAACGGCACGGCCGGTAGTTCACAAAAACAGCGTCAGCAAAAGATCGAATCACAGATTCGACAGCTCCAGACACAGCTATTAGAGCTGGAGCATAAAAAGTCGAGTGACATGACCCGGAAACATCAGCAGGAAAAACAGGCGAGCAGCACGGCTGAGGCTCAAAAAATTAAGAGAGAGAAAAAGCAGGTTAATCTTTATATCTGATGTTGTTTCCAGCTTACCGGTGATAGACGATTTCGGCAGTTGCGGCCGCTCATAACGGCGGGTCGCCATTCTTTTCAGGCAAAACGGAGCACTCGCCAGGACAGGCGAAAATTTGTTCATTCAACGCGGGAAAGTAAGAGAAGCGTTGAAGGCGCAGCGGTAGATCCCCCGATGCGCAAATCATGAGCCGACCATTACCCGTTAAGTCAGTGGCAACGCGGTTACCAGCCCAGCATTTTTTCCAGCGCCAGCCGCGAACGAATTAACACCTCAAGGCTGATGGCCGGATCAACCGGCTGGTCAGCCCGCTGCGGCCAGCTATCGGGCTGGCGATGCATCCGCAGGGGGATCTCCAGGCTGGCCGGAATCTCATTTTCCGCCAGCGCCTGAAGCAGCGGCGCATAATTCAGTTCACCCTCTCCAATCGGCGGGAAATGGTATTCCCCGTTCAGCCGCATCACATCTTTAATGTGGCAATGCCGGGCACCAGGCAGCATCGTCAGCGCCTCGGCGATAGGATCCTGCTGTGGGCAGAGCGATACCATGTTGCCGGGATCGAGGTTAAATGCCACTGCCGGATGGCTGACCGCTTCCAGCAGCGCGAAGCCATCCTCAGCCACGGCAAAGGCGTCATAATCCGGATCGCCTCCATTCTCGATACACAAAATGCAGCCAGCCTCTTCGGCAATCGGTGCCATCTGCCGCAGGTTTTCAATTAACGCAGCACGATTATCGCGTCGGGCAGTGCAGGCATTGAGATAACGAGCACCAATCAGCCGGGCGAAGGCCACCCGCAGCCGGAATTGTTCCACTGCATCCGGCGCGGCCAGGTTAATGGTGCAGCCAAGCGCGTGCATCTTCAGGCCCGTCTGCTGTTTAAGATCGTTGATGCGGGCGGCATTCTCCTGACCAAACAGGGCCGGATCGAGTTGGCCCACATAACCCTGATTGTAAGCCAGCTCAATGTAAGCGAACCCCGCCGCACGCACGGTCTGGAAGGCAACTTCCGGCGGATGCCCATCGAACATGGCGCTGTTCACGCCCAGCTTCATTTTTTCCATCATCGTCTCCTTAAGACGTTAGCTATGACGCCAGCTTCAGCGCTTTTCATCCAAACTTTACAAACGTTCAATACCGATTCTTATGTTCAAAGATATAGAGCAAAGCATGCCAGGGTGAAGTGATGACGGTCACAAAAAAAAGCGTAACCCGTATCGGCAGACAGAGTTGCGGGCAGGGTCACATCGGGGTAAAGGTGATTAGTCTCAACAGGATTCGGAGCAGACGGTCAGCCGAAGCCTGCGCAGCTGGTCACAATGAACAAATGACTTATCTATGCGCTTATGAACAGAAGCTTAAGCGCTCGCGAACCGCAGCATTCCGTCAGATTTCAGGATGCACGCTGCGTTCATTGGGCAGGCTGGTCAGCCGCAGGGTGCGGGGACCAATATTCGGTTTACTCATTTCCACTTCACGTAAGGCGATCCACTGATGGTCGTTATCCATCTCCCACAGATGCAGGCGCTGGGTCGCGGGCGAGAGCGCGCAGGACCAGACCAGCATTGGTTCAGCATCGCATACCACCTGGATATCGGGATAGAGCGATGAACGCAGACGGCCTGCGCCCGGCAGCAGCCGCAGCGAATCGAGCCCCGCTTCACGCTCGCCGGTCAGCTTGAGCAGGCTCTGGCGCAGCGTCCAGATTTGCGTTACCGCTTCGATAAAATCCTGCTGGGCATTAATCCAGGCGATCTCCCCGGAGGTTAATCCCTGCATTAATTGTTCCTGAGTCTGGCGACTGCGGGCCCGCACGATTTCCATGTCCAGGCCGGCGCGGCCGCCCTCTTCAGCCAGCAGCACGCCGGCCGTATTGCCGGCATAAGCGATGCTGAAATCAGGCAGATCGGGGTCAGCAAAAGCGGGGCGTCCATGGCAATCGGTGGTCAGGCGCGGCAGCGTGTTAATGCCATAAACCCGCAGCATCAGCTGGGCCAGCAGCGTACGCGCGGCCAGAAAACGCCCACGGCGCTTATCAGCAAACTGCTGTGCCGTATCAATAATATGCTGGGGAATGCGCATATCTTGTGCAGAGAAGTCGGGGTTACCCGTCCAGCGTACAAAATGACCAGCCATCTGTCGCTCCGTGAAAATGGTCAGATAATCATCAGCTGCATTGTAAGAATTTTCTTAACTTAATGCATCCGGCACAACACAGAATGAACCAAATTAGGAATAGGATGAGCGATCTGGCTAGTTTCGCGGCGGTGAAAATTCAGTCGGGTCAGAATAAGCGTCGCGACGGGCATCGCGACGCCAGCGGCATCAGGCGAACCGGCACGCCTGTTCAAAACTGAGGCGCGGCAGACGCGGGTGCAGTTTTGACGTCTCGCCATAGCCGAGGTTAATCAGCAGGTTAACCTGATACTGACTATCAGCAAAGAACGCCTCATTTACCTTCGCCGGATCAAAACCGGACATCGGGCCAGCATCCAGTCCCAGCGAGCGGGCCGCCAGGATCAGGTACCCGGCCTGCAGGCTGCTGTTACGAAAAGCGGTCTCTTTCGCCGCTTCCGGGCTGCCGGTAAACCAGCTGCGGGCATCGGCATGCGGGAATAGCGCAGGCAGTTGCTCGTAAAATTCGCGGTCCCAGGCGACGATCACCGTGACGGGCGCACTCATGGTTTTTTCGAGGTTGCCGGAAGAGAGCGCCGGTTTCAGCTTCTCTTTACCTTCCGCCGACGTCACGAAAACAAAGCGGGCGGGCGAGCAGTTAGCCGAGGTCGGGCCCAGCGCCGTTAAGCTATACAGCTGTTCCAGCAGGGCGTTGTCGACCGGCTTCGCCTGCCAGTAACTGTGGGTGCGGGCGTCGGTAAACAGCGTGTTCAGTGCGGCAGTGTCAAGCGGTGTACTCATGCAACTCTCCTGTTTCAGGCAAAAAATTTCGCCCAAGGGTGACCACGAATAGGGGTTCGCTGCCGGCGTGATGCCGCGACGGCGGCAGATAATAGCGTTTATCAGACGGGACAAATCACGACCATCCGCCGTCGATCATCAGGTCGGCGCTCTGACCGTTATACGGCAATGCCGGGCCGCCGCAAAATAACATATCAGCAAGAATCACCGCAGGTGCGCAGTAAAGTGAAAGCGTGAAAGCGGGGAAAGGCGCCGGTCCGATAAGGACGCACTATCGGACCGGCAAAAGCGAGGTTATTTACCGATACAGAAGCTGGAGAAGATGCGGCCCAGCAGATCATCCGAGGTGAACTCGCCGGTAATCTCACTCAGCGCCTGCTGAGCCAGGCGAAGTTCTTCTGCCAGCAGCTCACCAGCCCAGGCACCCAGCAGCTGCGCTTTGCCCTGCAGCAGGTGCGTCGCTGCTAACTCCAGCGCCTGCAGATGACGACGGCGCGCCAGGAAGCCGCCTTCCATATTGCCGGCGAACCCCATGCTCTGCTTCAGGTGATCGCGCAGTTCATCAACCCCGGTGCTGGTGCGTGCCGACAGCCGAATCACTGCGTGGCCATTTATCTCTGTCAGGCCTGGCTGTTCACCGGTGACGTCGGCTTTATTGCGCACCACGGTAATCGGTAACTCAGGCGGCAGGCGTGAAACAAAGTCGGGCCAGATGGCCGCGGCTTCGGTCGCGTCGGTGGTAGTGCCATCGACCATAAACAGCACCCGGTCAGCCTGCTCAATCTCCTGCCAGGCGCGCTCAATACCGATGCGCTCGACTTCATCGCTGGCCTCACGCAAACCGGCGGTATCGATGATATGCAGTGGCATGCCATCAATATGAATATGTTCACGCAATACGTCGCGCGTGGTGCCGGCAATGTCGGTGACAATCGCCGCGTCACGACCCGCCAGCGCATTCAGCAGGCTCGATTTGCCCGCGTTAGGCCGACCCGCAATCACCACCTTCATCCCTTCACGCAGCAGGCTACCCTGGCGCGCCTCAG
The DNA here is from genome assembly GCA_002095305.1 of Pantoea brenneri. Taxonomy (GTDB): domain Bacteria; phylum Pseudomonadota; class Gammaproteobacteria; order Enterobacterales; family Enterobacteriaceae; genus Pantoea; species Pantoea brenneri. Next base: position 90,872 of record MIEI01000002.1, on the reverse strand, counting down.
CCCGTACGCCATCGAGATCGGCGATCACCGCATTCAGCTGCGCTTCGATTTTGCCGTCAGAGAGGAAGTCGATCTCCTCATCCGGGAAGTCAATAGCTGCTTCAACGTAGATGCGCAGATGAGTCAGGGCTTCCACCAGTTGATTGACGCGGGTGGAGAATACCCCCTGCAGCGAATTGACCGCAGAACGGGCCGCCTGCTCTGAGCTGGCATCGATCAGATCGGCTATCGCCTCGGCCTGCGCCAGGTCGAGCTTATCGTTGAGAAACGCGCGCTCTGAAAACTCACCCGGCTGGGCGATGCGTACGCCGGGCAGCGCCACGATGCGTTTCAGCAACAGATCGAGGATCACCGGACCGCCGTGGCCCTGCAGCTCCAGCACATCTTCACCGGTAAACGAGTTAGGCCCCGGAAACCACAGCGCAATGCCCTGATCCAGTACGCTGCCGTCAGCATCGGTAAACGGCAGATAGTCGGCATAACGCGGCTTAGGCAGTTTGCCCAGCAGCTGCTGCGCCACCTCGGCTGCACGGGCACCGGAGATGCGCAAAATACCTACGCCGCCGCGTCCGGGCGGCGTAGCCTGGGCAACAATGGTATCGCTGTGGCTCATAAATTCTCTCTCGCTACAAAAAACAAAGGCGGTCGCTTTGACCGCCTGAGGATAGACCGTTTAGGGCGGGATCGCTCCCGCTTTACATCGCTTAGGCTTTCTTCTTGTCGCGGCTATGCAGACCACGTTTTTCCAGGCCGCGATAAATCAGCTGCTGCTGGAGAATGGTAACCAGGTTGCTGACGATGTAGTACAGCACCAGACCTGACGGGAACCACAGGAAGAACACGGTGAAAATCACCGGCATGTAGGTCATGATCTTCTGCTGCATCGGATCGGTCACGGTGGTCGGTGACATCTTCTGAATGAAGAACATGGTAATGCCCATCAGAATCGGCAGGATGTAGTACGGGTCCTGCGCGGACAGGTCATGGATCCACAGCACAAACGGCGCGTGACGCAGTTCAACAGAACCTGACAGCATGTAATACAGTGCCAGGAAGATCGGCATCTGGATTACCAGCGGCAGACAGCCACCCAGCGGATTGACCTTCTCTGCTTTATACAGCGCCATCATTTCCTGGCTCTGCTTCTGCTTGTCATCACCCAGACGTTCACGCATCGCCTGAATCTTCGGCTGCAGCATGCGCATCTTCGCCATCGAGGTGTACTGCGCTTTGGTGAGCGGGTACATGATGCCACGCACGATAAAGGTGATCACGATAATGGAGAAGCCCCAGTTACCGATGAAGCTGTGGATAAATTTCAGCAGCTTGAACAGCGGCTGAGAGATAAACCACAACCAGCCGTAATCGACGGTCAGATCAAGGTGCGGCGCAATGGCTGCCATCTTGTCCTGAATTTCCGGACCGACCCACAGGGTTGCACCGAGGTTCTGCTGTGCGCCTGCGGCAATGGTCACCGGCGCAGATTTGTAGCCAATCGCCGCCACGCCATTACCCAGGTTGCTGGTGTAAAGGGTGTTGGTGCCATCGGTACGCGGAACCCATGCGGTGGCAAAGTACTGCTGCAGCATCGCCACCCAGCCGTTGCTGGTGGTGGTGTTCAGGTTCTCGTTATCCGCGATATTGTCGAATTTGTACTTCTCATATTTCGAATCGCTGGTGGAGTACGCCGCGCCACGGAAGGTATGCAGTGCAAAGTTGTTGCTGCCGGTATCACGGTGCTTCGGCAGATCAATGGTCTGCTTCAGCTGGCCAAACAGCGACACTTCCAGCGGCTGCTGAGTGGTGTTGTTGACATGATAATCGACGTTAACCGCATATTCGCCACGCTTGAAGACGAAGGTTTTGGTGTAAACCACGCCGTTTTCAGCGGTATAGGTCATCGGCACACGCAGCTCGGACTGGCCTTCCGCCATTTCGAAGTGATCCTGCGTGGTGGTGAACAAAGGACGCGCGCCGTTGTTCGGGTTGTCCGGGCCATTACGACCGGTCAAACCACTCTGTGCCTGATAAAGGAACGATGGCGTCGTTTCAAGCAGCTGGAACGGCTGGTCGGAACCCAGTTTGTCCGGGAAAGTCAGCAGCTGTGCTTGTTCAACATCACCGCCGCGGGTGTTGATATTTAATGACAGGACATCAGTCTTAACGGTGATCGTCTGGCCCTGACCGCTGGCCGGTACACCCTGACTGGCGGCATCACCCGCTACGCTGTTAGTGTTTTGTGTGGTCTGCGTCTGCTGTGGCTGCGGAGCGTGGTCCGTCTGCCAGGCTTGCCAGATCATAAAAGACACGAACAGAAAAGCGATGAGAAAGAGATTGCGTTGCGAATCCATCGTTAATGTTCTCTGGTATCAAAGGTTTTTGGCGGCACAGGATCGTCACCACCCGGGTTCAAAGGGTGGCATTTTAATACGCGTTTTAACGTCAACCAACTGCCTTTTATCACGCCAAACCTGCGTAACGCCTCAATTCCGTATTGAGAGCAGGTCGGATGAAACCGACAGTGTGGGCCCAGTAATGGACTGATGCCGCGTTGATAGACGCGTATCAGGACGATCAGGAGCCGCGCGCCAGGCGACAGTGACGACGCCATAATTTCTCCAACGCTTCCGCCAGCATACGGTTATCCAGATCGGCAACCCCTTTCTTCGCCACCACCACGAAGTCCATCGACGGCAGTTCATGTTGACGCAGACGAAAGCTTTCGCGGGTCAATCGCTTGATCCGGTTACGTTCGTGGGCGCGTTTCACATGTTTTTTAGCGACGGTGAGACCGATGCGGGGATGCCCCAGCGCGTTAAGGCGGCCGAGAATAGTAATTTGCGGCGTGCCAGCCCGTTGTGGCTGCTGGAAGACGAAAGTGAAATGAGTGGGAGTTAACAAGCGTAACTCCCTGGGAAATGCGAGCTTACCCATCAGGGCTAGCTTTATTACTTAGAAACGGTCAGACGAGAACGGCCTTTAGCACGACGACGTGCCAGAACCTGACGACCATTTTTTGTAGCCATACGAGCACGGAAACCGTGTGAACGGTTGCGCTTCAGTACGGACGGTTGAAAAGTGCGTTTCATGGCGGTTTCTACCTAAACTTGAAAATTTTCACTGGGTGACGCGTTTCGGGCCAATAAATCGACCGACGCCTCAATGTGTCTTTAATAAAGAGGCGGGATTGTAATAATTGTACAGTCCCGAGTCAATTTACTTCGCGTGTCGCAGTACCTGGAAACACGGATACAGCCCGCTGAGTCCGGGCATTGGGCTTAACGCGACAACGCCGGGTGACGAATTATACGGGCTCCCGGTTAAAGCGCAAGGATCGCGCCGGATCTTATTGCGATCAAATTGGCGGATCGTGGGGATAAAACGAGAAGTCACCCGAAAATCTGACGCATTCAGCCAGATTCCTGCTGGTTTTTCCCGCAACTGGCGTAAACTTCTCTGCGCGCCTTTCGCCTGTGGATAAAAAGGATCAAAACTGTGTAGAAAGGGAAGATCTCTGTCTCGCTTTGCGCTATGATCCGCCCTTCCGCTGACGATCCTCCGGTGATTGCAGGACGGAAAACCGCTGATAGCGGTCGCAGGCGCTTTCTTACGTCTGTGTCAAAAATGAACGTTTCTTAGAGTAACGCCTACTATTCTTATCGAATTTGTACGAGTGGAGTCCGCCGTGTCACTTACGCTTTGGCAACAGTGTCTTGCCCGTTTGCAGGATGAGCTTCCTGCCACCGAATTCAGCATGTGGATTCGTCCACTACAGGCTGAGTTAAACGACAATACGCTTGCCTTGTATGCTCCAAATCGCTTCGTACTCGACTGGGTTCGGGACAAATACCTCAATAGCATTAACGCATTACTGAATGAATTCTGCGGTCCGAACGTACCGTTATTGCGTTTTGAAGTGGGTACACGCCCGGTTCAGCAAACTGCCGCCGTCAGCCAGCCGGTGATGGCCAGCGTCAGCGCGCCTGCTATCCCGGTACAGAGCCATATCCGTCCGGCCCCGACGCAGATCATGCGTCCAAGCTGGGATAACGTGCCGGCACCCGCTGATGTGACCTACCGTTCGAATGTGAATAACCGCCATAACTTCGATAACTTCGTCGAAGGTAAATCTAACCAGCTGGCGCGCGCGGCGGCACGCCAGGTGGCAGATAATCCGGGCGGCGCGTACAACCCGTTGTTCCTGTATGGCGGCACCGGCCTGGGGAAAACCCACCTGCTGCACGCGGTAGGCAACGGCATTATTGCGCGTAAACCCAATGCTAAAGTGGTTTACATGCACTCAGAGCGCTTCGTCCAGGACATGGTTAAGGCGTTGCAGAACAATGCGATCGAAGAATTTAAGCGCTACTACCGTTCGGTCGATGCGCTGCTGATCGATGATATTCAGTTCTTCGCCAATAAAGAGCGTTCGCAGGAAGAGTTCTTCCACACCTTTAATGCCTTATTGGAAGGCAATCAGCAGATCATCCTGACCTCAGATCGTTATCCAAAAGAGATCAACGGGGTGGAAGATCGTCTGAAGTCGCGTTTTGGCTGGGGATTAACGGTAGCGATCGAGCCGCCTGAACTGGAAACGCGCGTGGCGATCCTGATGAAAAAGGCCGACGAGAATGATATTCGTCTGCCGGGTGAAGTCGCCTTCTTTATTGCCAAGCGTTTACGCTCCAACGTCCGTGAGCTGGAAGGCGCGCTGAATCGCGTGATCGCCAACGCCAATTTTACCGGCCGGGCGATCACCATCGACTTCGTGCGCGAAGCGCTGCGCGATCTGCTGGCGCTGCAGGAAAAGCTGGTCACCATTGATAATATTCAGAAGACCGTGGCTGAGTACTACAAAATTAAGGTCGCGGATCTGCTGTCCAAACGCCGTTCGCGTTCGGTAGCCCGTCCGCGCCAGATGGCGATGGCGATGGCAAAAGAGCTGACTAACCATAGCTTGCCAGAAATCGGCGATGCCTTTGGCGGACGCGACCACACGACGGTGCTTCACGCCTGCCGCAAGATTGAGCAGCTGCGTGAAGAGAGCCACGATATCAAAGAAGATTTCTCTAATCTCATCAGAACATTATCTTCCTGACGCTATGAAATTTATTGTTGAACGTGAGCAGTTACTGAAGCCGCTGCAACAGGTGAGCGGCCCGCTAGGGGGTCGCCCGACGCTGCCGATTCTTGGAAACCTGCTGTTGCAGGTGACAGAAGGTACGCTGTTGCTGACCGGTACCGATTTAGAAATGGAGATGGTGGCGCGCGTTGCCCTGACGCAGGCCCATGAGCCTGGAGCAACCACCGTGCCCGCGCGGAAATTCCTCGATATCTGTCGCGGATTGCCGGAAGGCGCGGAGATCACGCTGTCACTGGAAGGCGATCGCATGTTAGTGCGTTCAGGCCGCAGCCGCTTCTCGCTGTCGACCCTGCCCGCCAGCGACTTCCCGAATCTGGATGACTGGCAGAGTGAGGTTGAATTCACCCTGCCGCAGGCGACGCTGAAACGACTGATCGAAGCGACTCAGTTCTCAATGGCGCATCAGGATGTTCGCTACTACCTCAACGGGATGATGTTTGAAACCGAAGGGGAAGAGCTGCGCACCGTGGCTACCGACGGTCACCGTCTGGCGGTCTGTTCAATGCCGATCGGTCAGGCACTGCCGAGTCACTCGGTGATTGTGCCGCGTAAAGGGGTGATTGAGCTGCTGCGACTGCTGGATGGCGGCGATACGCCGCTGCAGGTGCAAATCGGCGGCAGCAATATCCGCGCGCACGTCGGCGACTTTATCTTTACGTCGAAGCTGGTCGATGGTCGTTTCCCTGACTATCGCCGCGTATTGCCGAAGAATCCCGATAAAGCGCTGGAAGCCGGCTGCGATCTGTTAAAGCAGGCATTTGCCCGCGCAGCGATTCTGTCGAATGAGAAGTTCCGCGGCGTTCGCCTCTATATCACCGAAAATCAGCTGAAAATCACCGCCAATAACCCTGAACAGGAAGAAGCGGAAGAGATGCTGGATGTCAGCTACAACGGCACCGAACTGGAGATCGGCTTTAACGTCAGTTACGTGCTGGATGTGCTGAACGCCTGAAGTGTGAAAATGTTCGTCTGCTGCTGACCGACTCGGTGTCGAGCGTGCAGATTGAGGATGTGGCGAGTCCCGCGGCAGCTATGTCGTCATGCCCATGCGCTTGTAGAATATATCGGCCTGGCTTACTTGCCATTCTGATTCCGGGCAGTGCTCGCCCCTGGTCACATACTTCAGTATGCTCCCAGGGCCTGCGCGCTTCTTGTAGAATATATCGGCCTGGCTTACTTGCTACGTTGCGCCCCGGCAGTGCTCGCCATCCTCACGTACTTCAGTACGCTCCGGAGGCGGGGCGCAACGTAGTTGCGACGCCGACGGCCTGGTGACTGAGGTATCGGGCAAACCTGCTTTGCCGTTGACGCCCTGGATCGCCAGGCCCAAAATTTTATTGCCCTTCACGCTGGATTGATTCATGGCTTTAACCCGCCTCCTTATCAAAGATTTTCGTAATATTGAGCAGGCTGACCTGCAGCTGGCACCCGGCTTTAATTTCCTGGTCGGCGCCAACGGCAGCGGTAAAACCAGCGTATTAGAGGCGATTTACACCCTGGGCCACGGTCGGGCGTTTCGCAGCCTGCAGGCGGGCCGCGTGATCCGTCACGACGAAGCAGCCTTTGTGCTGCATGGCCGGCTGGAAGGTAAAGAGCGGGAGATTTCTGTCGGGCTGACCAAAAACCGCGCCGGTGACAGTAAAGTACGCATTGACGGCAGCGACGGCCACAAAGTGGCTGAACTGGCGCAGCTGTTACCGATGCAGTTAATCACGCCGGAAGGGTTTACTTTGCTCAATGGCGGCCCCAAATACCGTAGAGCCTACGTCGACTGGGGCTGCTTTCATAATACGCCCGGTTTTTTCAACGCCTGGAGCAACCTGCGCCGCCTGTTAAAACAGCGCAACGCCGCCCTGCGCCAGGTCTCACGTTACAGTCAGATTCGTCCCTGGGACCAGGAACTGGTGCCGCTGGCTGAACAGATAAGCCAGTGGCGCGCCGAATACAGCGCGGCGATTTCGGCGGAGATTACTGCCACCTGCCGCCAGTTCCTGCCCGAGTTTGAGCTGCGCTTTTCATTTCAGCGCGGCTGGGACAAAGAGAGCGATTACGGCGAACTGCTGGAACGCAACTTTGAGCGCGATCGCGCCCTGACCTACACCGCCAGCGGGCCGCATAAAGCCGATTTTCGTATTCGGGCTGAAGGGACGCCGGTGGAAGATTTACTCTCACGCGGGCAGCTAAAACTGCTGATGTGTGCATTGCGTCTGGCGCAGGGCGAGTTCCTGACAAGCCAGAGCGGACGCCGTTGTGTTTACCTGATCGATGACTTTGCTTCTGAGCTGGATGACAGCCGCCGACGCCTGCTGGCAGAGCGGTTAAAAGCCACCGAGGCGCAGGTGTTTGTCAGCGCTATTTCTGCCGAGCATGTAATCGACATGACCGACGAAAAGGGCAAGATGTTCCGCGTGGAACAGGGTAAAATAGCGGTTCAACCTGAAGATTAAAATGAGCGAGAAACGTTGATGTCGAATTCTTATGACTCCTCAAGTATCAAAGTCCTGAAGGGGCTTGATGCGGTACGCAAACGCCCGGGCATGTATATCGGCGATACCGATGACGGTACCGGTCTGCATCACATGGTATTCGAGGTCGTGGATAACGCAATCGACGAAGCGCTCGCTGGTCACTGTAGTGACATCGTGGTCACCATTCATGCGGATAACTCCGTTTCGGTGCAGGATGATGGACGCGGCATTCCAACCGGCATTCACGAAGAAGAAGGCATTTCCGCCGCTGAAGTGATCATGACGGTGCTGCATGCGGGCGGTAAGTTCGACGATAACTCCTATAAAGTCTCCGGCGGTCTGCATGGCGTCGGTGTCTCGGTGGTTAACGCCCTGTCACAGAAGCTGGAGCTGACCATTCGTCGCGAAGGCAAAGTACACCAGCAGGTCTACGTCCATGGCGTGCCGCAGGCACCGCTGTCGGTGACCGGCGAGACCGATTTGACCGGTACCCGTGTGCGCTTCTGGCCAAGCCACGAAACCTTTACCAACGTGCGCGATTTTGAGTATGACATCCTGGCGAAACGCCTGCGTGAACTGTCGTTCCTCAACTCCGGCGTGTCGATTCGTCTGGAAGATAAGCGTGACGGCAAGTCTGATCACTTCCATTACGAAGGCGGCATCCGGGCATTCGTTGAATACCTCAACAAAAACAAAACCCCGATTCACCCAACCGTGTTCTATTTCTCTACCGAGAAAGATGGCATCGGTGTGGAAGTGGCGCTGCAGTGGAACGATGGCTTCCAGGAAAACATCTACTGCTTCACCAACAACATCCCACAGCGTGACGGCGGTACCCACCTTGCGGGCTTCCGTGCGGCGATGACCCGTACCCTGAATGCCTACATGGATAAAGAGGGTTACAGCAAGAAAGCCAAAGTCAGCGCCACCGGTGACGATGCGCGTGAAGGTCTGATCGCAGTGGTTTCGGTGAAAGTGCCGGATCCAAAATTCTCTTCACAGACCAAAGACAAACTGGTTTCGTCTGAAGTGAAATCAGCGGTTGAACAGCAGATGAACGAACTGCTGGCGGAATACCTGCTGGAAAATCCGGGTGACGCAAAAATCGTGGTCGGCAAAATCATCGACGCAGCGCGCGCCCGTGAAGCCGCACGTCGTGCCCGTGAAATGACCCGTCGTAAAGGCGCGCTGGACCTGGCGGGTCTGCCAGGCAAACTGGCAGATTGCCAGGAGCGCGACCCGGCGCTGTCTGAAATCTACCTGGTGGAGGGTGACTCCGCTGGCGGTTCGGCCAAACAGGGCCGTAACCGTAAGAATCAGGCGATTCTGCCGCTGAAAGGTAAGATCCTTAACGTTGAGAAAGCGCGCTTCGACAAAATGCTCGCCTCGCAGGAAGTGGCCACGCTGATTACCGCGCTCGGTTGCGGCATTGGTCGCGACGAGTACAACCCGGACAAGCTGCGCTATCACAGCATCATCATCATGACCGATGCCGATGTCGATGGTTCGCACATCCGTACGCTGCTGCTGACTTTCTTCTACCGTCAGATGCCGGAAATCATCGAGCGCGGCCACGTTTATATCGCGCAGCCGCCGCTGTATAAAGTGAAGAAAGGCAAGCAGGAGCAGTACATCAAAGATGACGACGCGATGGATCAATACCAGATCGCTATCGCGCTTGATGGTGCCACGCTGCACACTAATGCCAGCGCCCCGGCCCTGGCTGGTGAGCCGCTGGAGACGCTGGTCTCTGACTTCAACAGCACCCAGAAGATGATCAAGCGTATGGAGCGCCGTTATCCGGTTGCCTGCTGCGCGCGCTGATTTATCACGACACGCTGAGCGATCTGAGCAATGAAGCAGAAGTGACCCGCTGGCTGAACAGCCTGGTGAGCTATCTCACTGAGCGCGAAGCGCACGGTAGTACCTATCTGGCGCAGGTGCGTGAAAACCGCGAGCTGAACCTGTTCGAACCGGTGCTGCGCGTCCGTACCCACGGTGTGGATACTGATTATCCGCTGGAAGCCGATTTCATCCAGGGTCCTGAGTACCGCAAAATCTGTGGCCTCGGCGACAAGCTGCGTGGCCTGCTGGAAGAGGATGCTTACATTGAACGTGGCGAGCGTCGTCAACCGGTAGCCAGCTTCGAGCAGGCGATTGAGTGGCTGGTGAAAGAGTCGCGTCGCGGCCTCTCGGTACAGCGCTACAAAGGTCTGGGCGAGATGAACCCTGAACAGCTGTGGGAAACCACCATGGATCCGGATAGCCGTCGTATGCTGCGCGTTACCATTAAAGATGCGATTGGCGCTGACCAGCTATTTACTACCCTGATGGGCGATGCGGTTGAACCGCGCCGTGCCTTCATCGAAGAGAATGCGCTGAAAGCCGCCAATATCGATATCTAATCGGCTGCTGACGTCACAGGCCATCACGCAAGTGATGGCCTTTTTTTTGCCCTGCACAGTCCGATACTCGCAGACGAGGGCACCGCGTTGCCTGCAGGCTGCGATCGCGATCACTTTTTAGCGGCGGGCCCTCCCTTACTCTTGCTTCTCTTCGCGCCTCTGCGGGCGCACTATGCTTTTCAGACAGGGAGTTACACCATGATTATTTGCGATCGTCTCGACTGGGCCACAGAACGTCACGCCTTTCATCCGGTCATTGACCAGGCGATAAGCTGGATTGCTGAGACAGATTTTAGCCAGCTTGAAAGCGGGAAATACCCGATCCTCGCGGACGACAAAATGTTCTGTCTGGTGCAGGAGATGATGACCGAGCCGGCCAGCGCCCGGCGGGCAGAATCCCACGTCAGCTACATCGACATCCAGTACCTGCTGGCTGGCGTAGAGAATATCGGCGTGGCTCGCGCGCACCCGGAGCATGTGGTGACCGAAGATTTTATCCAGCAGCGTGACGTGGTTTTTTATCAGCAGACGATAAACGAGTCGATGATCACCCTGATGCCCGGCATGTTTGCACTGTTCTTCCCGCATGACGTTCATCGTCCCTGCTGCGCGCCCGCCGAACCGGCCCTGATTCGAAAAGCCGTGATTAAAATCCATCGCGATCTGTTTACCGGCTGAGGTCCGGCCGTCAGTCATTTGTCATCGCTTGCCGCTAAACTGGTCAATGTGAGCTGAATCGCGCTAGCATTGAACAAAACCCAGACGCAACGAGGACCCTATGTCTATTAAATTGATCGCTATCGATATGGATGGCACCCTGCTTAATCCGCAACATGAAATCACGCCGGGCGTGAAATCCGCTCTGGATCGCGCCCGCCAGCAGGGGGTCTCGATTGTGCTAACCACCGGCCGGCCGTTTGTCGGTATCCAGCGCTACCTGATGGAGCTGGATATGCAGACGCCCGGTCAGTACGCAATCAGCAACAACGGTGCGCTGGTCCATCAGGCCGAAGATGGCGAATGCGTAGCGGAAGTGACGCTGACCTTTGACGACTACCTCTACATTGAGCAGCTGGCGCGTGAGCTGGGCGTGCATTTCCAGGCGTTCGACAAGTCCCACCTCTATACGCCAAATAAAGACATCAGTGAATACACCATTCATGAAGCCAGCCTGACCGGGATTCCGGTACGCTACCGCGCCGTTGAAGAGATGGATCGCGCCACCCGCTTTCCGAAACTGATGATGATCGACCGGCCTGCCCTGCTGGATGCGGCCATTGCCCGTCTGCCCGAACAGGCGCGCCAGACTTACACCATTCTGAAGAGTGCGCCTTACTACCTCGAAATTCTCGATCGTCGGGTTAACAAGGGCCAGGGCGTCAGAATGCTGGCTGAGAAGCTTGGGCTGAAGCAGGAAGAAGTAATGGCGATTGGCGATCAGGAAAATGATCTGGCGATGATTGAGTATGCCGGCACCGGAGTAGCGATGGGTAATGCCATTGATTCGGTTAAGGAAATCGCCCAGTTCGTGACTAAAACCAATATGGAAGATGGCGTAGCACACGCGATTGAAGAGCTGGTGCTGTAATCGTCTGTTTTCTTGCTGGCAGGCTGCAGCGCAACAGATTGTCTGTTTTGTGATCAGGATTGTAGTACGACCTTGATAGGTGGTACTACAATTTTTGCTCAGGCATTGGCCGGGCAAAGGAACACAGACAGTGGAAAAGCAGGACGTCAGCAAAACCGATCGGATTCTTTTAACGCTGGGCGAAGAGATTGTCTCCGGTCAGTTTGTGGCGGGTCAGCCGTTGCCCGCCGAGGCGGACCTGTGCGAACGGTTCGCCACCTCCCGTAATATCATCCGCGAAGTTTATCGCTCGCTAACCGCGAAACGACTGATTGAAATTAAGCGTTATCGCGGCGCTTTCGTCACCCCGCATCAGCACTGGAACTTCCTCGACAGTGACGTCCTGCAATGGTCGTTAAAGCACAATCACGATCCACAACTCATCGCCGCGATGAACGATGTGCGGGTGCTGGTCGAGCCGCAGCTGGCGCGCTGGTCAGCCGAACGCGCCACCTCGCAGGATCTAGCCGCTATCGAGCTGGCGCTCAACGATATGATCGCCCGGCACAACGATCGTGACGCTTTAACGAAGCCGATATGCGCTACCACGAGGCGCTGCTGGCTTCGGTTCACAATCCGATTCTGCAACAGCTCAGTATCGCCCTGGTTCAGCTGCAGAAAGCGGTTTTTGCCCGCACCTACCGCGCCGATCGCGACAATATGCCGCAAACCCTGCGTGAACATCAGAACCTGTTCGATGCCATTCGCCATCAGGATGGTGCCGCCGCAGAAGCGGCGGCACGCGCCATGATTGCCAGCTCAACCCAACGCCTGAAGGAGATCGTGTGAGCCACTATATCGCTCTCGACTGGGCTCGACCAACCTGCGCGCCTGGTACTACCGCGACGGCGACGCTGTTGAGAGCCGACGTTCAGAAGCGGGCGTCACCCGCTTAAACGGCCGCAGCCACCAGCAGGTGTTCGATGAGATAACCCACGGCTGGCCGGTGAATGCGGTGCCGGTGGTGATGGCGGGCATGGTGGGTAGCAACGCCGGCTGGAAGGCCGCGCCCTATCTTCCCTGCCCGCTGACGCTGGACTCCCTCGCGACGCAGCTGACCGCAGCCGGTGAAAATCGCTGGATCGTGCCGGGATTAAGCGTCAGCCGCCGTGACAATCACAACGTGATGCGCGGTGAAGAGACCCAGCTGCTGGGGGCGCAAACCCTGGCACCGGCGGAACTGATCGTGATGCCCGGTACCCATTCCAAGTGGGTGAAATGCGAAGCGCGCCGGGTGATCGATTTCCGCACCGTGATGACCGGCGAACTGCATCATCTGCTGCTGAACCACGCCCTGATCGGGACCGGTTTACCTCAACAGCAGCCGGATGCGGCGGCCTTTCAGCGCGGGCTGGAAACAGGCATCAACGATCCGTCCCTGCTGGCGCGCCTGTTTGAAGTGCGGGCGCAGCATCTGCTGGGTGCGCTGGCCCCCGGGTCGGTCAGCGATTTCCTCTCCGGTTTGTTGATCGGACATGAAGTCGCCAGTCAGGCGGCGCAGTCGGCGCTGAGTGGTCCGGTGACGCTGATTGCCAGTGAAGCACTGGCCCAGCGTTATCAGGCGGCTTTTGCCCTGCTCAATATCCCGCTGCAATGGCTGGCAGGCGATAGTGCCTTCCAGCAAGGAATAAGGAGAATTGTCGATGACCTTGCCCTTTAAGCTGCCGCTGATCGCCATCCTGCGCGGCATCCGGCCGGACGAAGCCGGGGCGCACGTTAGCGCCCTGATTGAGTGCGGTTTTGACAGTATTGAAGTGCCGCTCAACTCGCCCGACTGGCAGCAGACCCTGCCGCAGCTGGTACGTCAGTTTGGTGATCGGGCCATGATTGGTGCCGGAACGGTGCTGAACGTCGCGCAGGTCAACGCCGTTGCGGCAGCAGGTGCCCGCCTGCTGGTGACGCCGAATACCGATGCAGAGGTGATTGCCGGGGCAGTCCGGCAGCAGATCTGGACGGCCATCGGCTGCGCCACCGCCAGTGAAGCCTTTACCGCGCTAAACGCAGGGGCCCATGCGCTGAAAATTTTCCCGGCATCGGCTTTTGGGCCCGCCTATATCAAGGCGATCAAAGCCGTATTGCCGCCGGAGGTGCCGCTGTTCGCAGTAGGTGGTGTGACGCCAGAAAACCTGGCGGACTATCTGGCGGCGGGCTGCGTCGGTGCCGGACTGGGCAGTGACCTGTACCGCGCCGGTCAGCCGCTGTCGCGCACCGTGGAAAAAGCTGAGGCTTTTATTGCTGCTTATAAGGATGCCGTACGATGAAAATCACAAAACTCACCACTTACCGCCTGCCGCCACGCTGGATGTTCCTGAAAATTGAAACCGATGAAGCGTCTGCGGCTGGGGCGAGCCGGTAATCGAGGCCGGGCGCGCAGCGTCGAAGCGGCGGTGCATGAACTGGGCGATGCACTCATCGGTCAGGACCCGGCGCGCATTAACGACTTGTGGCAGGTGATGTACCGGGGCGGTTTCTATCGCGGCGGTCCGATCCTGATGAGCGCCATTGCCGGTATCGATCAGGCGTTATGGGATATCAAAGGCAAAACGCTCGGCGTCCCGGTCTGGCAACTGCTTGGCGGTCTGGTACGCGACCGGATGAAAGCCTACAGCTGGGTTGGCGGCGATCGTCCCGCCGATGTGATTGCCGGGATTCAAACGCTGCGCGCCATCGGCATCGATACCTTCAAGCTCAACGGCTGCGCCGAAATGAGCCTGATCGATAACAGCCGCGCGGTGGATGAGGCGGTCAATACCGTGGCGCAAATCCGCGAAGTCTTTGGCAATCAGATTGAATTCGGCCTCGATTTTCATGGCCGGGTCAGCGCGCCGATGGCGAAAATATTGATCAAAGAACTGGAGCCCTATCGGCCGCTGTTTATTGAAGAGCCGGTGCTGGCCGAGCAGGCAGAATACTATCCGCGCCTCGCCGCGCAAACCCACATTCCGATTGCCGCAGGCGAACGCATGTACTCCCGCTTCGAGTTTAAGCGGGTGCTGGCAGCGGGCGGACTGGCAATCGTGCAGCCCGATCTCTCCCATGCTGGCGGCATCACGGAATGCGTCAGGATTGCCGCGATGGCAGAGGCTTACGATGTCGGGCTGGCACCGCACTGCCCGCTCGGACCGCTGGCGCTGGCCGCCTGTCTGCAGGTCGATTTTGTCTCGCATAACGCCATATTCCAGGAACAGAGCATGGGCATTCACTATAATCAGGGAGCGGAACTGCTTGATTATGTTGTCAATAAAGCTGATTTCGCCATGCACAATGGCAGCTTTGCGCCGCTGAACCGGCCAGGTCTCGGGGTTGAGATCGATGAAGCGCTGGTGATTGAACGCAGCCTTGATGCCCCAGACTGGCGCAACCCATTGTGGCGGCACGCTGACGGCGCCGTTGCCGAATGGTAACGTTTGCCGCTTTTCAGTAGCAGCTACCTGCTTCACCCCATAATAAGAAACACTCGCCAGGTCCCGCGCGATGCGGGATCCGGGTCCGCTATACCCTACGTGAGGATCTCCCGATGAGTGAACATCTGCATCTCAGTACCGTGAAAAAAATGAACCGGCGCATTATGCCGTTCATCATGCTGCTCTACCTGATTGCCTATATCGATCGCGCCAATATCTCCGTCGCTGCGCTACAGATGAATGCCGATCTGGCGATGACCGCCGAGATGTACGGCATCGCCGCCGGCATTTTTTACGTCACCTACATCATCTTCGAAGTGCCGAGTAACGTCCTGCTGACGCGGGTCGGTGCGCGGCGCTGGATCGCCCGCATCATGGTGAGCTGGGGCATCATTGCCGCCGGCATGAGCCTGGTCCAGACGCCCACCCAGCTTTATGTGATGCGCTTTCTGCTCGGGGCGGCAGAGGCCGGGTTTACGCCCGGCATTATCTTCTACCTCTCCTGCTGGTATCCGCGTAGCGATCGCGCCCGCGCCATGTCGATGTTCTATATCGGTGCGGCGCTGGCATCGGTAATTGGCCTGCCGCTCTCCGGCAGTCTGCTGAACATGCACGGCATGTTAGGTGTCGAGGGCTGGCGCTGGCTGTTCCTGCTGGAAGGCATTCCCGCTTTCTTCCTCGGCATCGTCACCTGGTTTTATCTTGATGATTCACCGGCCAAAGCGCGCTGGCTCTCCGGCGAGCAGCGTAGCTGGCTGCAGCAGACCATTGAACGTGACGAGAAGCATTCCGCCATACACCATCACAACTGGCGGGTGGCGCTGAAAAGCGGTCGCGTCTGGGCGCTCAGCCTGCTGTGGCTGTTGCAGGCGTTTGGCACCATCGGCGTGACGCTGTTTCTGCCGCTGATTGTCAAGGCCGTGGCGGAGGACCGCAGTAACCTGATGGTCAGCCTGCTGTCGGCGGTGCCGTTCCTGTTTGCCTGCCTGTTTATGTATTTCAATGGCCGTCATTCGGACAAAACCGGTGAGCGGGCCCGTCATCTGGGATTGCCGTTGATCGCCGCGGGCCTGCTGCTGCTGGGCGCGATGGCAGTCTCGCAACAGTGGCTGGCCTACGGTCTGCTGGTGCTGATGGTGGGCCTCAACTGGGCGATTACGCCGGTCTTCTGGGCCGTCACCACCGAGACCATCTCCGGCGTCGCCGGGGCCGCGTCGATTGCGCTGATCAACGCCGTGGCGAACATTGCCGGCCTCGGTTTTCCGCCGATCATGGGCCGCATCAAAGATGCCACCCACAGCTACAATGATGGTTTGCTGATTGTGGCGGGCGCACTGGTGCTGGGCGGCTTACTCGGCCTGCTGCTGGGACGAAAAAAAACCGTCGAGGGTGACGGGCGGGTGCTCAGTGAGGCGAAATCGAAGCTGCATCTTTAGCCCGTTTGGCGTAGCGTGTGGGGCAACATTTTTATCAGGTTGCCTCCATGCGCGAAAAACAGATCACCTTTGCTGCCCGCCAGCATCAGCTTACCAATATCAATGTCTGGACCGCCGATAGCCAGTGGCTGGCGTTTGACCTGCGTCCCTCCGGCGCGTCGTTTACCAGCCAGACCATTGAGCGCGTCAATGTGACCACCGGCGAGGTTGAGGTGCTGTATCAGGCGCACCACGGCGCCCATGTCGGGGTAGTTACCGTCAGCCCCGATCTGCCGCCGCGCTATGTCTGTATTCACGGCCCGGAGCATCCCGACGCAAGCTGGCAGTATGACTTTCACCATCGGCGTGGCGTCATTATTCAGAACGGCAATGCGATGAATCTCGATGCCTGCGACATTACCCCGCCCTTTACGCCCGGCGCGCTGCGGGGCGGCTCGCACGTACATGTGTTCAGTGCCGACGGGTCACGCCTCAGCTTCACCTACAACGATCATGTGATGCATGAATGGGATAGCCGCCAGGACCTGCGTAACGTGGGCATCGCCGTACCGCTGCGGGCAGTGACGCCGCAGAAGCAGCATCCCCGTGAATATGACGGCAGTTATTTTTGTCTGCTGGTCAGCCGTACCCATGCGCAGCCCCTCCCCGGCAGCGACCAGATTAATCGCGCTTATGAAGAGTGCTGGGTCGGCGATCGCGGCTATCAGAAACCGGACGGCAGCTGGCAGCGCTGGGCCATCGCCTTTATTGGCGATACGCTGAATACGCAGGGTGAAAAACGGCCTGAGTTGTTTATTGTCGATCTGCCCGAGGCGCTGGAGGATTATGCCCGCGCGGCGAGGCGCCGCTGGAGGGCAGCGAGCGGCAGTTACCTGCACCGCCTGCTGGCGTGCAGCAGCGTCGCCTGACGGTAAGTCGCGGTCTGGCACTGCAACCGCGCCACTGGCTGCGCGCCGCGCCGGACGGCAGCCAGATCGCCTTTCTGATGGCGGACCCGCAGCAGGTGGTTCAGCTGTGGACCGTATCGCCCAACGGCGGCGAGCCACGCCAGATCACCTGGCTGAGCCACAGCATCCAGTCGGCGTTTAGCTGGCACCCCAGAGGTGAGGCGATCGCCTTTATCTGCGACAACAGCGTGATGCGGTGTGAGGTGATAAGCGGAGCATGTCAGCGGCTGACTGACCGGACAGAGCAGCCACCATCAGGTGACGCGGTGGTCTGGTCGCCTGATGGAAGCCAGATTGCTTATATGCGTGAGGTGAACGGCTGGCGGCAGCTGTTTACGGTTGCGGCGACGGCGGCTGCATAGTCGGCATCGGCTGTGCCTGCGCCAGATTTTCCTGGGTATGCGCCAGCTTCTCGCTTTGCAGTACCCGCTCGCGCGGAGAGTCGATCGATTTGTCACTGTCGTTGCGATAATAATCCCACGGCAGTAACAGCGTATCCAGCGCAGCGGAGAAAGGCAGATCGATCAGCGCCAGCGGTTTTAGTGCCCAGCTGGTGTCATCATCGACCAGCAGATCGGCGCTGGCGCGGGTGCCGGGATAGTAGCCCTGACTGGCGCCGGTGTGTGACATGACGCTGGAGCAGCCGCTTGCCGCAACGGCACAGCAGACTACACCCGCCAGCGGTAACGTTTTCATCAATTTCATTATTATCATCCCTTCAGTCCTGACAGAAGCCTGACTGAGTTGGTTTGCCAGACAACGCCATCACTCTGGGGTGAAGTCCGTTCTGGTCCGGCAAAGGTAGTCCTGAGTGTATGTCATTTTCTCAAACAGGCGAAAAAAATTGCGTTTTCCCCCTTGAAAGCTGACGTCCGGCACCCATTTTTAGATTACGGACGCACTCACCGTTGCCGCAAGGGACAGTGAGGTGCCGTACAGAAACCTGTCCCGTAGTGGAAGGTTGCCAAAACTTGCTGAAACTCAGGAGTCTTAATATGCGTAATTTTGATCTCTCTCCACTTTATCGTTCTGCCATCGGCTTTGACCGCCTGTTTAACCTGCTCGAAGCGAATCAAAATCAGAGCAACGGCGGCTATCCTCCGTACAACGTCGAGCTGGTCGATGAAAACCACTATCGCATTACCATCGCCGTAGCCGGTTTTTCTCAGAGCGAACTGGAGATCACCGCCCACGATAACGTGCTGATCGTGCGGGGTGCCCACCCGGAAGAGCAGACCGAACGTAAATACCTGTATCAGGGTATCGCCGAACGCAACTTCGAGCGTAAATTCCAGCTGGCCGACCACATTGTGGTACGCGATGCCCGTCTGGAAAATGGTCTGTTAAGCATCGATCTTGAACGCCTGGTGCCGGAAGAAGCGAAACCACGCCGTATTGAGATTCTGAAATAATCATAACAAACGCCGCTAACGCGGCGTTTTTCGTTTTTGATATCAGTACCTGCTCAGGGAGCAAAAAGGCTGCTCCGCTCCATGGTTTCAGACGGCTGATTGAGTTAACGCGATGGCAGCATACGCCTGTAGCAAAGCATAGCGGACCAGAAATGGTGTTTTTGCGTCTTTGCGAAAGGCAGCCATCACGCTCTTAAACGCCGCGCCAGCGGCGTTTTTCTGCCCTTAGATAGGTTTGCCTTTACGGCTGCGTTCGCATCGCTAAACGCTGACCCACTACCCCGCCAAATACGTTTACCAGCAGCCCCAGAATAATGATGGTAGCGCCCAGCATCTGCTGTCCCGACAGATGCTCATCCAGCACCAGCGCAGCGGTGATAATCCCGACTACCGGCACCAGCAGCGACAGCGGCGCAACGCGCCAGGTTTCGTAGCGGCTCAGCAGGTTGCCCCAAATCGCATAGCCTATGATGGTGGCGATAAACGCCAGATAAATTAACGCCAGTATGGTCTGTAACCCGATATGCAGCAGGCTATTGAGGATGGCGGCCTGGCCGTCAAACAGCAGCGAGCAGGCAAAGAAAGGCACCACCGGCACCAGCGCGCTCCAGACCACCAGTGACATGATCGGCACCTTGCGGTTACGCATAATGATCTTATTGGTGATGTTACCCAGCCCCCACGACAGCGCGGCCGCCAGCGTCAGCATCATTGTCGTCAGCGTGATACCGGCCGTGGTCTGGCCCTCCATGCCCGCCGTGGCCAGCATAAACATCCCCAGCGTGGCGATAATAATTCCGACAATGTGATTCCAGCGCAGCTTCTCCGACAGCAGCAATGCGCCCAGCAGCAGCGTGAAGAACGCCTGCGCCTGCAGCACCAGCGACGCCAGTCCGGCGGGCATGCCCAGCTTGATCGCCAGAAACAGAAACGCGAACTGACCAAAACTGATGGTCATCCCGTAGACCACCAGCCAGCGCAGCGGAATCGGCGGACGGCGCACAAAGAAGATGGCGGGAAACGCCACCAGGCTGAAGCGCAGCCCGGCCAGCAAGAAGGGCGGCATGCCCTGCAGCCCTAACTTGATCACCACAAAATTGACGCCCCATACCACCACCACGCACAGCGCTAACAGCATATCTTTTACCGACATCGGATACTCCTTGTGCCGCTTCAGGCAGTGATCGCCACCGGCGTCGCGATATCCACACAGCAGTCGTCACCCACAATGCGAAAATAGTCCTCTACCGCCAGCGCAATCGACTTATCCAGCGCACCCGCGTTAAACCATAACGTCCCGACCTGTTGCAGCCGCGTATCGACCCGCAACGCCAGCCGGTCATCAAAACTAAACGGTGGCACCGCACCCATTACGCAGTCGGTCAGCGCCTGGGCCATCTCAGGAGCGGCAAAGGCGGACTTCTTACCGCCGATGGCGCGCGCCGCGCTTTTGAAATTGATGCGGCAATCGCCCGGCACAATCGCCAGCAGATAACGCGCATCGGCACCCTCCGGCATACTGACCTCAAGCACCATCGCTTTGGCCGCCTGATTGAGCGCGTTACCGCGTATCTCACTGATCAGATCGGTCTGACCCACCGCCTGATGCTCTGCCACCCGATAGTTCGCCTGATGCTGATCCAGCAGCGCGATGATTTTTTCAAACGTCGTCATTCCCCTCTCCTTAATCTGGCGCAACCTGGATTAACTCCAGGCGATAGCGTGCTTCATTTTTTTATCGGTCAGGCCGAAAAAGAAGCCCATGGTGATGCGGGTATCGCCTTCGACCCGGTCAATTTCGTGATAGAAGGCGGGATTAAACAGGTAGATATCGCCGCTGCGCGGTGAAAACTCGCAGGTTTCACTGCCCGCCACTACGCCGCTGTGGTAACCCAGTTCACCGGCGGTTTTGAACTGTTCATCTTCCGGCGACCATTTTTTGTTGTAGATGCGCAGCGCGCCGCCCGCGTTGCACTCCTGCAGGCAGACCACGCAGCTGAGCTGATGCAGGATCTGGGTTACCGCCAGACCGCTGTCGGCGGCATCGCGCACGATGTTGTCGTTATGCAGGGGATTCGCCACGCCGTCGGCATGAAAACGCACAATCGAACCGGCATACTCGCCCCGGCCCGGCTCCTGCGCGGTACGCAGCTCTCCAGCCTTAGCGCATGTTGTACCCAGTAGTAGATCTGTTCACGCAACGCGCCAAGCGACGGCGGCAGCGACGGCTGAATGTCGCGCAGCTCAGTAAAGTAGTTATCCGGCGCCGTCGTATGCCGGGCCAGATAGGGCCCGAGCGTAGTGAGCGCACCGTTGGGGTAGTGGGATACGCGGATCTTTTCCCGGCAGCGCTGAAGATCGGTCACCACCGCCTGACGGACGTCCGGCGTGAGGAAATTGCGCAGCACCAGCAACGGCACGCGTGCCGTCACGATGTCATCCAGCCAGGTCGACTCCACAAACATGTTGGGATTAATCACGCGGAACTGATTGAAAATAGCCATGTTTCTCACTCCCTAAACGGTATTTCATAGAGTTCATGATTGTTCATTCGCCGCCAGTTGCCGGCGCTGCCTGGTATTGCCACCGGTTCAGACGCGATCAGGGTACAATCGTCCTGTTGCCGAAAATGCATCGTAAAGTAGTCGGGATACGGCGTGTCGTGCGGATGCCACTGCCACGCCCAGGCCTTATCGCGGGTGACAAAAATCGCATTACCTGCGCTGCCGCCTGGCGCAACCTGGGCCATTTTTTCCCGCAGATAGTCACGGGTGAAATCAGCCGGGGTGATCTGATCGACCAGATAGTGCAGATACTCTTCCGAATCGAAGCGCGATTCAGTCAGGCCGAGCTGACGATAGATGGTGGGCAGAAAACCGTTGTGCATCATGTACCAGCGATGTCCCGCGCTGTTGCGCCACAGCGGATGCGAAAACTCCAGCCCGTGATTTTTACTCAGGGTGGCGTGGCGCACGTGTACCGCCAGAAAGCGGCTGCGCAGCCGCTCAACATCAATGCCCGGCAGCGCGTCGGCAAACGCGCCGGTGCCATGCAGGGTGCGGATCTCGCCGTTCTCCAGCCACAGACAGCCCCAGCCGTTGGGATGCTGTTTGATCGGCCCGTCGTGGTCGGCGCTCTCGCCACAGCTCATGGCGCGCGCGGCCTCCAGAATGGCGGCGCTGTCGAACCGGCCATGCGCCAGAATCATTCTGCACATACTGTGTTTCTCCCTGCCGCCGCGGGCTGCGCGGCGATCACCTGATGAAAGGCCGCCAGAATCGGTTCACGCGCCGCTGCGCTCAGGCAAAAAGTCGCCAGAATCCCGGCATGGCGGGTCAGATCGGCATACAAAGACGATCGCGGTGAAACCTGCAGCGTCGGCAGCCGCAGCGTCGGCATCAGCTGACCCTGCTGATGCTGATCGATCCAGCGCTCGGCCGCCTGCAGCTGTGCCGGTTGCCGCAACCGTAGCTGGCCTACCGCGCGCGGCGCGGTGAAGGCAAATGCCGGCAGCACCGCGCCCGCCTCCAGGCCAAAAGTCACATCTGCCCAGTCGATGCCGGTGGCTTCCTGCACCAGCGTTGTCACGCCCATGCCTGACAGGCGAAAGCCCATCTCCAGAAAATGCGGAATGCCGTTCACCAGGATGAAATCGATATGGAAAGCGCCCTGACGATAGCCAAAAGTTTCGCAGCAAAACGCCATCAGGCTGGTGAATGAAGAAGGCAGCGCGGCCGCCGCCAGCGCCACATGTCCCGACTCGTAAAAGCTGACGCAGCCCTCAGCATCACGATGCTGCTCAATCACTTTCTGGCAGCAGGTCAGCGCCTGCGGATGTCCCTGATGCACCACGCCCTGCAACGAAAATTCCTCACCCGATAATCCGCTCTCGACAATGAAACCGCTGAAGCCGCGGCCGCCGTAATTCATCGTCTGTACCAGCTTGTTCACCACCTGGCACAGCTGATCGGCCCGTTCAATCAGCCAGATCCCCAGCCCGCCGCCGCCATCCACCGGTTTCACCACGCAGGGATAGAGCAGCGCCTCTTTCGCATCCAGAATGCTGAGCGGCGAGGCGAAGAAGCGGAACTCCGGCTGTGGAAAGGCGGGCCAGGCTTTTTTCAGCGCCATGCGCTGGGCATATTTATCCAGCGGGATAAACGCGGCAGGCGCATCGGGTCCGGCCAGCATTTCCCGTACCCGTCCGGCGCTGGCGTTGTAGGCTTCAAAACCGGCCAGCACCACCTGTGGATGCGACAGCAGACCGGCGTGCAGATAAGCCTGGATCACCTCCCACGGGTTTTCTGGTCGATCAAGGCGAACGATCAGATCAAAGGGCAGCGTCAGGCTCAGCGACTGGTAATCAACAAAGTCGCCCATCTCAGCCAGCACGGTAAAGTAGCCGTCGCGCTTCGCCACCGCACAGTAGGGATTGTGTCCGTCACGGGTCGCGCCAATCTGCAGAAAAATCTTTTTCATCGCCTCGCCTTACCGGACTAACGCCCGGAAATGACTTCAGTCACGGTGTCGTTCAGCTCACCGTGGTTAACCTGAATCACCGCTTTATGGGGATCAAAACGCAGCACGCGCGACAGCGGATCGGCGCTTTTGCCGTCCAGCAGCGAACTGACCGGGTTGCTCTGCCAGCAGTGACGCATCTGCGTCAGCGTCATGCCGGAAAGCTGAGTTAACTGCTGCGCCAGCGCGTTAGCTTCACTGCGCTGGTCAAGGAGATCGCGGATCGCCGCCTCATCCAGCGCAATCTGCTGCCGGGTCAGCCAGTGGTTAAGCTGTTGCCCGTGGGCGAGGAACGGCGAGTAAATCATGCAGATCAGCTGATCTTCACTGAGATCGAACGCCTCGACAGCGAACGTCGCCGCCCGCTGGCGCTGACGCTGGATCGCCGCGTCATCCTGATACCGCGCCGCCATTTCGTCGATCAGCTGCGGCGGGAAATCCTTCTTCACCATTAAGCCGAGTGCAAAGCGCACATATTCACGGATCCCTTCGGCGTAGTTGCGCTGCAGCAGGGTTTCCGCCCGCAGCCCGCGCAGATGAGCCATTAAGGTCGGATTGCCGCAGTCTGACTCAGAGAAGCTGAACATCAGCTCATCGAAACGGAAGCGCATAAACTCGCTGAGCAGCGCCCAGTGCGCGCCCGCTTCATAGGCGGTGTCCTGATAGATATTGAAAAACAGCGGATCGCGCGCTAACTGATGGGTAATGCGGTGCGCAGGCGTCAGCTGATCGGCACCGTTGATATCGGTGAAATAGCGTTCGGCGACGCCATCCAGCGTCTGCAGGAAACCGCTAAAGCCGCGGCTTTTATCCGCCACCGGCGCGTCGAACAGCCGCGACAGATGGCGCGCCCAGGCAACATAGGCTGCCTGCTCCTGCGGCGAGTCGCCGGTGATGATCACATCCACGCCACCGTCGTAATCCGCCGCCAGACCAAATGAGTTGACCATGCTGAGGTTGCAGGCGTTACAGAAGGTCGAGCGCGCATCGGCGCGAAACCGGTGGCCATTCATCAGCACATCGTTGCGATTCTGCTGCCGCACCGCCTCCGGCATCGGCAGATGCCGGGCGAAAGGACGAATCTGTAACCCATCCACCACCAGACATTCAGCCAGCGGATCGTCATGCATCGCCAGCGATTGATAAACCCGGTTGATGTTCTCCATCACGCTGTCGTTCATCGCCGCATGACGATTGGTGCTGACGCGCAGGCGAAAGGTGGCACCGCGCTGCTGCCAGATGATGCCCTGGATATAGCGGACATAGGCCACCATATAGCTGCTGTCTTTCCCGCCGCCATAGGCGAGCAGAACACGGTTATTTTCCAGCTGCTGCCGATCGGGTAACGCCGCCAGCAGACGGTCAGAACAGCGTTGTGCAGAGTCGATGATGGCCGGCGAAAGGTAGCCCTGAATCTCCTTCATCATGGTGGACAGATTATTCATTTTTCACTTTTTCCTTACGCGAATAGAATCACTCAACCGCCTGAACGCCTGATGTCGCAACCGGCGGCCCGCGCGGATGACGATGACGATCGGCACACCTCTCAGACGCGCAATCGCCAGGGCGACAGGTCCGTTTAGCGTCATGAATAATTAAGAGATGCAGGCTAAAGTACTTTGAATGTACTCTGTTGAATATGCACAGATCAGCGCGATATGGGGTGGTACAGATGGCCGATGTTGTCGGAGAACAGGAGAGTCAGAGCAGTCGTTACCGCCAGATAGCCGAACAGATCAAGCAGGCGATTCATGCCGGTACGCTGGCACCCGACAGTCGTCTGCCGTCGGTGCGTACCCTGGCGACGCAGTATAACGTCAGCCTCACTACCGCTCTGAAAACATTACGTACGCTGGAGGATGAGCGCTACGCCGTCGCCCGGCCTAAGTCGGGCTTTTTTGTGGCGCCGCAACGGCATCGCCCGCGACAGCTGCCCGCCGTCAGCGAACAGCCACGTGCCATCGCCCCGCTCGACGAACAGACTGAGCTGCATCTGGCGATGCTCGGTTCGGACTGCCGGGTGCGTCTCGATCTGGCGAACGGCGACAGCGCGCTCTATCCGGTGAAGAAGCTCGGCTTGCTGATGCGCCAGATGGGCTACAGCAAGCCTGCCCTGCTGGGCAACACGGTGAAAGGCACCGGCTATGCGCCGTTAAAAGTCGAAATTGCCCGCCGGGCGGTCGATTACGGCTGCAATATCAGCACCGACAATATCCTGATCACCAACGGCTGTATCGAAGCTATCTCTCTGTCGCTGCGCGCCACCACCCAGCCTGGCGACGTGGTGGCGGTCGAGTCGCCCTGCTATTTCGTGCTGCTGCAAATGCTGCACAACCTCAATCTGCGGGTGATCGAGGTTGAGGCCGGGCCGGAAGGCTATGTGAATGTGGCGAAGCTCACCGGGCTGTTTCAGCGCAAGGCGGTGCGGGTATTTCTGACTCTGTGCAACATCAATAATCCGCTGGGGAAAAGCATTCCTAACGAGCAGAAAGCCTATATTGCACGGCAGGCAGATGAAAACGATGTGGTGATCATTGAGGACGATATTTTTGGCGATACCGCCTTTGGTGAGCGCCGCCCTTTCCCGATGCGCGCCTTCAGCCCGAATGCCATTCTGTGCAGTGGCTTCTCCAAAACGGTGGCCCCCGGCATCCGCATCGGCTGGGTCCACAGCGTCAACTACATGCGCAAAATCGCCTCGCTGAAATATACCTCGACCATGGGCACCTCGGTGTTGTCGCAGGCGGCGGTCGCTGAGCTGCTTCGCAGCGGGGGTTATGACGCGCATCTGCGCAAACTGCGGCGCGAGCTGGCGCGGCAAATCAGCGCCATGCGTCAGTCGGTACTGCGGGAATTTCCGCCGGGAACCCGGGTTTCAGATCCGGAAGGCGGCTATGTGTTATGGGTGGAGATGCCTGCGCAGGCGCTGAACGTGCGCTCACTGTTTCTGAAAGCGCGGAATGCAGGCATTGGCATTGCGCCCGGCCATATTTTTGCCACCGATCAGCGCTATGACCACTGTTTCCGGCTCAATGCCGGTTTCGGCTGGAATGACGAGGTTGAACAGGCGATACGACAGCTGGCGCAGTGGTGCCAGCTGTCATTAACCGGGCCGCAGGATTAGGCGTCGCGCCAGGCGGTCTCAATCTCTTCGGCCAGAATCTGCACCGCCCGCTCGATGTTCTCCGCATCCGGCACGTAGTTCATACGCATGCATTGATGGGTGTGCGGCCATTCATGTTCCAGTCCCGGAAAGAAAAAGTGGCCCGGCACCATCAGTACGCCGCGCGCTTTGAGCCGCTGATAGAGCGTCTCGGTGCTGATCGGCAGATCGCGGAACCACAGCCAGAGGAAAATGGCCCCTTCCGGTTTGTGGATCAGGCAGCGCTCCTCCGACAGATAGCGACGCAGGATAGCGATGGTCTGCTGCACCTTGTGCTGATAAAACGGCTTTATCACCTCTTCTGACAGGCGCAACAGATCGCCACGGCGGATCATCTCACCGGCAATCGCCGGGCCAATGCTGCCGGGCGCCAGGCTGATGATGCCGTTCATGTTGCTCAGCGCCCCAATCGTTTTCTCATCGGCGATAATAATGCCGCAGCGTGCGCCCGGCAGGCCAAGCTTCGACAGACTCATGCAGAGAATAATGTTGGGATTCCACAGCGGGCGGACCTCGCTGAAGATAATGCCGGGAAACGGCACGCCGTAGGCGTTGTCGATCAACAGCGGGACGTCGTGCTGCTGCGCCAGCGCATCCAGCTGCAGCAGCTCATCGTCGGTGATCACGTTGCCGGTCGGATTGGTCGGACGCGACACGCAGATCAGCCCGATATCCTCTTTCATTGGCAGATGTTCGAAATCGACGTGATATTTGAACTGGCCGGCCGGCAGCAGTTCAATGTTCGGTTTGGCCGAGACAAACATGCCCTCTTCCAGCCCGGCATCGGCATAGCCGAGATACTCCGGTGCCAGCGGGAACAGCACGCGCTTTTTGCTGCCGTCGGCCCGGCGGCCGGCAAACAGGTTAAACAGATAGAAGAAGGCGCTCTGGCTGCCGTTGGTCAGCGCAATATTCTGCGCGCCGATCGGCCAGCCCAGCTGGTCACGCAGCAGTTCTGCCAGCGCCTCCAGCAGTGTCGCTTTGCCACGCGGGCCATCGTAATTGCAGAGTGCCTCGCTGAGCTTGCCTTCCTCGTGCATCTGCTGCAGCAGTTGCTGAAAGTAGTCGTTCATGGCCGGGATTTGCGCCGGATTGCCGCCACCCAGCATGATGGTGCCGGGCGTACGCAAGCCTGCGCCCATATCTTCCATCAGCCGTGAGATGCCGGAATGTTGGGTAAATTTGTCGCCGAACTGAGAAAAGGACATAGCGGTTAAAAATTTGTGATAACGAATCGGGGGTCCACCATAACGCCCGCCACCGGCGGGCGCAATGGGAAGGCGCAGGGATTACTTCAGCGCCTGCGGGTTAACACAGTTTTTATCGACCTTACCGCTGAGCGCAGCGATCAGATTATCCACGGCATCCAGCATCATGCCGTAGCGGGTTTCGTGAGTCGCGGAACCGATGTGCGGCAGCGTCACCACGTTGGGCAGCGACAGCAGCGGAGAATCGGCCGGCAGCGGCTCTTTCTCGAACACATCCAGCCCGGCGGCGTGCAGTTTTCCCGCCTGCAGAGCAGCGATCAGCGCGTTTTCATCCACCACCGGTCCGCGACCAGCGTTGATCAGCACCGCTTCCGGCTTCATCAGAGCGATTTGCTCTGCCCCGATCAGATGATGGGTCTGTTCAGTCAGCGGCAGGCTGATGCAGACAAAGTCGCTCTGCTTCAGCAGCGTCTCCAGTTCGCAGCGCTCTGCGCCAAACCGCGTCTGCGCTTCCTGATGCTCGCGGCGGGCGTTGTAGAGGATTTTCATGCCAAAGCCAAAGTGGGCGCGCTGGGCCAGCGCCATGCCGATGCGGCCCATACCGAGGATACCCAGCGTTTTATGGTGCACGTCGATGCCAAAACGCTCCGGACCGATGCTCTTCTGCCAGTTGCCCGCTTTTACCCAGGCGTCCAGTTCCGGCACCCGACGCGCGGTGCTCAGCACCAGCGCCATGATGGTATCGGCGACGGTTTCCGTCAGCACGGTCGGGGTGTGCATCAGTACCACGTGACGCTGATTCAGCGCCTCGACGTCAAAATTGTCATAACCGACCGAGACGCTGGAGCAGGCGCGCAGTTTTGGCATTTTCGCCAGCAGTTCGCCATTCACTTTACCGCCTGATCCCAGCAGGCCTTCGGCCTGGGCCAGCGCCGCAGCGTGTTGCTGCTGGCTGGCAGGTGACAGATCGCTGATTTCAGTCACTTCGGCATGCGCCGCCAGGCGCGCGCGCAAATCGTCGGGCAGTTTTTTATACAGAATCACAGCGGGTTTCATTCGGTGGCTCCCGGTCATTAAATAAGTGACGGGCGGCGCTCAGGCCGCCCGGAAAATGAGGCTAACGTCTGGGCTTACGCTTTCAGGCGTGTTTCGCCCCGTGCAGCGGCGGCGTCGTCTTGTTCTGCGCCGGTTTAACAATCAGCGTCAGCCACACCGACACCAGCAGCGCCGATCCCATAAAGATGTAAGACGCGGACGGGCTGCCGGTCGCACCATTAAGATAGCCGACAATCCACGATCCGATAAACGAGCCGAGCGCGCCCATACTGTTGATCAGCGCCATCGCCCCGCCGGAAACATTGCGCGGCAGCATCTCAGGAATAATGGCGAAGAACGGGCCGTAAGGGGCGTACATCGCTGCACCGGCAATCACTAACAGGGTGTAGGAGAGCCAGAAGTTGCCCGATCCCACCAGATAAGAACCGAGGAACGCCAGCGCGCCGATCAGCAGCAGTGGCCAGACAAACAGCTTACGGTTTTGCGTCTTATCAGAGGCCCACGAGACCACCACCATCGCAATGGTTGCCGCCAGATACGGCACCGCTGACAGCCAGCCAGCTTCAACCATTCCCATCTGGGTACCGTTACGCAGAATCGATGGCAGCCACAGCACGAAGCCGTAAACGCCAATGCTCCAGGCAAAATATTGCAGGCAAAGAATAATCACATTGCGATTACGGAACGCTTCACTGTAGTTACGCACCGCTTTGATATTGTCCTGCTCTTTTTGCAGTTCCGCCTGCAGTGCGGCTTTCTCTGCATCACTCATCCAGCGCGCCTGTGCCGGTTTGTCCTGCACCATAAACCACCAGGCGATGGCCCAGACAACGGCCGGAATCCCTTCGAAAATGAACATTTCACGCCAGCCGAAGGATTCGATCAGATAGCCTGACACCACCGACATCCACAGCACCGTCACCGGGTTACCGAGGATCAGGAAGGTGTTAGCGCGTGACCGTTCCGATTTGGTGAACCAGTTACTGATGTAGATCAGCATGGCTGGCATCACCGCAGCTTCAACTACCCCGAGGATAAAGCGGATCGCCGCCAGCATCGGAATATTGCTGACGATGCCGGTCAGCGAGGCGCAGCCGCCCCACAGAATCAGGCACCAGAAAATCAGTTTCTTGACGCTGCGGCGTTCGGCGTAGATCGCCCCAGGGATCTGGAAGAAGAAGTAGCCGAGGAAGAACAGGGCACCCAGCAGAGAGGACATACCTTTGGTAATGCCGAGATCGTCGTTTATCCCCGCCGCCGAAGCAAAGCTAAAATTAGCACGGTCAAGATAGGCCAGGCTGTAGGTGATAAACACGATGGGCATGATGAACCACCAGCGTTTTGGCGCGATTGTCTGCGTTTTCATCGAGAACTCCTGTGTCAATATGTGAGGCGCGGGCTACGCGTCGCCGAGTTGCTGACGCGTCGGCAGACCTTCGCTGTCGCCAATCACCTGAATCGCCATCGAACCAATTTTGTTGCCGCGCTGAATCGCCTGCGGCAGGCTCAGACCTTCCAGCAGCGCACTGATCACGCCAACGGCAAATCCGTCGCCAGCGCCCACGGTGTCCACCACGTTATCGACTTTAATCGCGGCAACCTGACCTTTTTCGCCGCTGGCGGTTTTATACCAGGCACCGTCACAGCCGGTTTTAATCACCACCGCTTTCACCCCTTTATCGAGGTAGAAGTCGGCAATCGCTTCCGGTTGACGATAACCGGTCAGAATCAGTCCCTCTTTCTCGCCAGGCAGCACCCAGTCGGCGTACTCTGCCAGCAGATTAAGCTGAGTACGCATCTCCTCTTCGCTGCGCCACAGCACCGGCCGCAGGTTAGGGTCGAACGAAATGGTTTTGCCGCGCGCACGCATCTCTTTTGCCGCATGTTTCAGCAGCGCCAGCGAACTGTCGGAGAGCGCAGCCGCCACGCCGCTCAGATGCAGATGGCGTGCCGAGCCAAAGTAGTCCGCGTCGAAATCGTCTACCGACAGATGGCTGGCGGCCGAGCCTTTACGGAAATACTCCACCAGCGGATCGGAGCCATCATCCACTTTGGATTTAAGCTGGAAACCGGTCGGATAACGGTTATCCACCGTCACCTGGCGATGATCAATCCCCTCTTTCTCCAGCTGTTGGCAGATAAAGCGGCCAAAGGCGTCATCCCCGACGCGGCTGACCCAGCCTGTTTTAAGGCCGAGACGCGCCAGGCCAGTCGCCACATTCAGTTCCGCACCTGCCGCGCGTTTAACAAAGGTTTCCGCGGCGGCCAGGTCGCCGGTTTCACGGGCGATAAACATCGCCATCGCTTCCCCGATAGTGACAACATCAAGCGTACCGTTGTGATGCGTAGTCATCTTCACTCCTTAAACGTTGCGCAGCAGCGACACATAATGGCGCGTGACCGCAGTCAGGTCCTCGCCTTCCAGCGGAAACTCAATCCCACGCGGAGCCGTAGCGGGCAGCTGTTGCAGCAGGGCGCGCCAGCCGTCATCGGCTTCATCCAGCGCGATTGCCCGGTAGCTGTCGTGATGCGGGATCGCTGCTTTCACGTGGATATAACCGACCTGCGCCGCCAGCTGTTGCGCGGCCCGGGCGGCATCTTCGCCGGTCCAGCACCAGTTACCCATATCAAACGTCATGCTGATCGGCAGTCCGGCTGCGCGGACCGCAGCGAAAAACTGCACGCTGGCGGCGAGCTTGCCGTGCTCGGTCTGATCGTTTTCCACCGTCAGCGACAGTGGCTGGTCAGCCAGCAGTGACGACAACGACGCCGGAAGCGTGCCGGTGAAGTGACCCAGCGCCAGCTTGAGACGCTGTGCGTTTAACTGGCGTGCTTCTTCAAAGTAGTGAGTTATGCGCGGATTTACGTCACCGTCGTCACAAAACAGCGTATCCGGCACCGAATAACTGGCGTGCAGCTGATGCTGCGCCACCGCGGCGGCCAGGGCAGGCAGATCGGCCAGCGTGGCCTGATCACACAGTTCACGACGGATTTCAACGCCGTCAGCACCCGCCTGCTGAATGATCGGCAGCAGTGCCGTCTGACCGCCGAGCGCGGCGATCTGCGAATGGCCGTAAGCGGCGGTGACCACGATAATGTCTGGCTTCATGTTGTGCTCCATCGAGGCTTTCGCCTTAAGTTCTTTAAAAACCCTAGATGGAACCGGTTCCAAAGCAAAGCAGCAAACCATGAATTTATGATCGTGCTCACGAAGCGAGCACGCAGGGGATGAGTAAAAGTCTGAAAATTAGCGCAGAGGCTGGCTGGAACCGCGAACAATCAGTTCGCCAGAGAAGACCTGTTCGGCGACCGGTAGATCGCTGCTTTCGATACGCGCAATCACTCGTTGCAGCGCGCTGTAACCGATCTGCCAGGTGGGCTGTTTCAGCGTGGTGATCCCGACGCCCGCCAGCGCGGCCCACTCCAGCTCATCGAAGCCAAGCAGGCCGATATCGCTGCCCCAGTGCAGATTGATCCGCTGCAGCGATCGCGCCACCTGCAACGTCAGCGCGCCGTTGGCCACCATTACCGCGCTGCGTTTGCCTGCGTGACGTTGATGAAAGGCGCGCAGCGCCTGATCAAGCGCGGCGGGCTGATGCAGCGCCAGCTCCGCATTCTCATGCTGCACCTGCGGATAAGCCGTCAGTACCTGGCGGAAAGCCTGCAAACGCTCACGTCGGGTGTTGACGCTGCCCAGCGGCTCACTCAGAAACAGCAGCGCGTCGTAACCGTTATCGACCAGATGACGCGTCGCCGTCTCCGCCGCTTCGGCATTATTCAGCCCGACCACGTCGCAGGGAAAATCCGGGATTTTTCGGTCAATCAGCACCATTGGCAGCAAAGATTGTTGCAGATGGCTCAGCACCTCTTCGCGCATTCCCACCGCATTCACCACAATGCCTTCCACCTGATAGCTGCTCAGCAGTTGCAGATAGTGCTGTTCGAGGTCCACTTCGTTGTTGGTGTTACACATCAGCAGGGTGAAGCCCTGCTCGCGGCAGGCGGCTTCAATGCCACTCATCACGTCAACTGAATAGGGATTGGTGATGTCGGCGATGATCAGCCTATCAGGCGGGTGCGGCCGCGCTTCAGGCCGCGCGCCATCTGGCTTGGCCGATAGCTGAGATCGGCAATAGCCTGCTCAATCCGGGCTTTGAGATCGGCTGAAAGAAGATGCAGCTCACCATTGAGGTAGCGTGAAACGCTGGTTTTTCCGGTTCGTGCCGCGTGAGCAACATCGCTAATGGTGGCGCGAGGCGGCCTGATTTTCATGAAATATCCTGCAAAAGTAGAAACCAGGCAGAGACTAGCACAGCCGCGTCCAGTCGCAAAAAGCCCCGACGCTACGGCGGTAATTGCAGCCACGGCTGCCACAACGTCTGTAATTGCTGCGGCGACGTGCCTTTCAGCAGCTGTAACACCATCTCTGCCAGCTGCTCGCCGACCTGATGCTGCGCCGCCTGTCGTATGGTGATAATGGGATGATCGAGAATCGCATCGCGCGGCAGTCCATCCCAGCCGATCAGCGAAATAGCGTGGTTGCCCGTCGCCCGGCCAGCCTGTTGCAGCGCCACCATCGCCCCTTCTGCCAGCGGGCCACAGTCGGTGATAATCGCATCGGGCGGGTTTTCCTCTGCCAGCCAGGCACAGGTCTGCTGGTAGCCGGCGCGGCGCGAAGCGGGCATCGCGGCCTGCGCATAAGGCGCAAGGGTGCCCAGCGCATCCAGATAGCCCTGGCGACGATCGCGAATCCGGGTGCTGTTTTCGTTGCTGCCGAGCCAGGCAATTTTCTCTCTGCCCTGTGACAGGCAATAGGCGACCGCCAGTTGCGAACCGGCCGCGTGGTCGACATCAAACCAGGCGTAATCCTGTGGCAGATCGCTGCGGCCCAGCGCCAGAAAACGAAAATCGGTCTGAAGCAGATACGCCAGTCGCCGGTCCTGCGGGGTGATGTGGGTGACGATGATGGCATCGACCGCGCGGCTGCGCAGCAGACGGGTTAACAGCGGCTGGCTGTGCGGCTTATCCGCCAGCAACAGCAGGTCGATTTCATGGTGGGCAAGACGCTGATCCAGCGCCAGCAGCATCTCACTGAAGTGACCGTCGCTCAGCGGCGGCGCGCTGACCGGATAAACCAGACCTACCGCGTTAGCACGCCCGGTTTTCAGACGGCGGGCAGCAGCATTGGGCCGGTAACCGCGACGCTGCGCTTCTTCTTCAATCCGTTTACGGGTTTCCTGCGCGACATCTTCGTAACCATTGAGCGCGCGGCTGACCGTGGTGACAGAAAGTCCTAATGCCGCTGCAATTGCTTTAAGTGACATAAGAGATGACTCACTGATCAAATTTTGATCAGGCTAACATAAAGCCTGAAGTGGCTCTATCAGCAGATGCGTTACTGGAACCTTTAACGCTGATATTTACAGAAAATGTCAGCGGGATGAATGCGCCCCCGAGCGGGGGCGACACCCATTAACCGAGCGGGCTGAGGGTAATTTCAACCCGACGGTTTTGCGCTTTTCCGGCTTCGGTACTGTTGCTGGCGACCGGATTATCCGGGCCTGCGCCCTGAGTCCGCAGACGATTGCTGGCGACGCCCTGCACAATCAGCGCGCTGGCGACACTGTCGGCGCGCTGCTGTGACAGACGCATATTCAGTGCGCGCGTTCCGGTGCTGTCGGTATAACCCACCACGTTTACCGCTGTTTTTGGATACTCTTTTAGCACCATCGAAACGCCCGTCAGGGTATTCGCCCCCGCTGGCTTCAGGTTACTGCTGTTGGAGTCGAACGTCACGTTATTCGGCATGTTGAGGACGATGTTATCGCCTTCACGGGTCACGCTGACGCCGGTACCGCGCATCTTGTCGCGCAGCTTCGCTTCCTGCACGTCCATGTAGTAACCGACACCGCCACCCAGCGCTGCACCGCCGGCTGCGCCAATCAACGCGCCTTTACCGCGATCTTTCTTCGATGAGGAGAGCACGCCCACGCCGGCACCCACTAAGGCACCCAGACCGGCACCCACGCCTGACTTACCCGCCTGCGATTCGCCGGTGTAAGGATTGGTGGTACAGCCAGACAGGGCCAGGCTTCCGCTTAATAACAAGGTAATCGCGACTAATTTCTTCTGCATTTTTGTTCCCTTACGTTCGACACACAGGGGAAAACTGTCCCCATAAGCGGCACGATTATGCCGCGTAAAAGTGAGGAAAGGGGTGAGGGAAAGTCTTAATTTGTCAGGAATCGTGCTTAAAGATTGTCAGGATGGCAAAAACAGCTGGTCTGATGATCGTTTATCAGCCCGCAGGCCTGCATAAACGAATAACAGATTGTCGGGCCGATGAATTTAAAACCACGCTGCTTAAGCGCCTTAGAGAGCGCAATGGCGTGCGCTGAGGTGGTGGGTGCCAGCTTATAGTCGGGATGATGATGGACAATTTGCGCATTATCGACAAATTGCCAGACGAAGCGGGCAAAATCTTCCCCTTGGGCTTCCATCGCCAGAAACGCGCGCGCATTCGCGATGATCGCGGCGATTTTGCCTGAATGGCGAATAATGCCGCTGTTATGCATCAGCGCCTCAATCGCCTGCTGATCCATTAAGGCAATCGCCTGTGGATCAAAATGGTGAAACGCCGCACGGTAATTCTGTCGCTTTTTCAATACCGTGATCCAGGATAATCCCGCTTGCTGCCCTTCCAGGCAGAGCATCTCAAACAGCGCGCGCTTGTCGGTTTGCGCCACGCCCCATTCGGTATCGTGGTATGCCAGATAGAGGGGATCCTGGGTCACCCAGCCACATCGTTGCATTATCTGATTCCTTATCGCGGAAATATTTTATCGGGCCGCTTGATCTTAGAAACAATCGGTTAATAGTTGAACAACTAACGGCTATACGACGATGGGTTATATAACGACGGGTAAAACAAGATCGCAAACCGGTGGTTAATCCAGTTTCCCCGGGAATAACTTCAGCCCCGACTGGAGATCGTATGTTGCAGAAAAGTGGGTGGAGAGACCAGCGCTATCGGATACGCGGCTGGTGCAGTGCAGGACTGTTACTGTTGACGCAACCGACCTTTGCCTGGGGCGGCGACTTTGCTGCGCCCGCGATCATCACCCCGCCGCCCGACTACAACACCATTCTGGCAGAGAAGATCTCCCGCACCTCGCTCGACTTCAGTGACGAAAATCGCGCTCTGTTCGAGGCTGCGCTCAATTCTCCGGCAGCCTGCCGGTAGAGTTGCACAGTGAAACCGGCATCGTCGGCAGCACGCCGCTCGGAAAACGCTATCGCGCCGGGGTCGATCTGCCGGTTGGCGAATCCTTCACTACCGGTCCCGTGGCGCAATATGCGGTCGATCCGCCGCAGATGAACTGTCTGCAGTGCGATTACAGCGATCAGCAGAGCCGTGAACAGATTGCCAGCGTCGGCTGGCGTGTCGATATGCAGCAGGGATGGATTACGCCGTGGGCCCAGCTGAGCTACAGCCATCCACTGGCGGAATCGCCACAAAACGATCGGCGCGATGCGGTGATCGGGACCCGTCAGGAGAGCGGAATCGATCTCAGCGTCAGCGCGCAACTGCCGCTGAACAGTAATCTGGCGGCTTTCGCTTCGTTTTCACAAAACAGTGCGCTGAATGGTGATGAGCCGTTGCTGTATAGCCTCGGCATCAGCGCCAGCTTCTGAGCGGGGCATAAAAAGAGAAAGGGCGTTGAGCGTTTAAAATATAATGAGTCCGCTAATCATTATACTGGTAACACTATGCGCAACGATTTGACAATTATTGGCCGTGAAATAACGGTCTTCATACTGGCAGCACTCTTTCTCGCTCTGATGATATTGCCCATCTATATTGATGTGGCCTGGATGAATGATGCGCTGCACGAAACCTCTTTTACTGAAACCACCCAGGAAATCATGCTGGCGGTGATTGCCGCCCTGTTCTTTATTGCCGCTCAGCGCCGTCCGGCGCAGCGTGGTGCGCTGACCTTAGTGGCGGGCTTCTATAGCTGCATGCTGATCCGCGAACTCGACTTTGTGTTTGATACCATCCAGCACGGCAGCTGGATCTGGTTCGCGCTGGCGGTAACTGCCGGATGCCTTGCGGTCG
Organism: Pantoea brenneri; assembly: GCA_002095305.1. Classification (GTDB taxonomy): domain Bacteria; phylum Pseudomonadota; class Gammaproteobacteria; order Enterobacterales; family Enterobacteriaceae; genus Pantoea; species Pantoea brenneri. Next base: position 53,966 of record MIEI01000002.1, on the reverse strand, counting down.
CGCTGCGGACGCCGAACAAAACCCTGCACGCGCTGGCCAGACTGGTGCAGCACCGTAGCTGGCCGGTGATGGCCTCCGGCTTTCTGGTGGTGCTGGTCTTTTCCCGCCTGTTTGGCATTCATTCGCTGTGGCAGCACCTGATGCTGGGCGATTATAACCGTGTGGTTAAAAACATGGCGGAAGAGGGAACCGAACTGCTGGGTTACGGCCTGTGCTGGCTGGCCTCGGTGCGCTATTTATGGCAAACCCGCCCGGTTGCCGTTGCCGTCAGTGCGACCCAACCCGCCTCTGCCCGTCATGCAACCTCCCCGGTGACCTCTCACTCATAATGGTCGCGCTTTTTGAGCGATCCGCAACGTTAAAAAAGGTACAATAAACACTTCTGCGTCGGCGGTACTGCCCCGGCGCAAGGTGTTCGTTAACCTCAGGTCTTTTCATGTCAGTCAAAATCTTAACTTCAACGCTCATTGGCCTGGATGCCTTCCGTCAGGACCCGCTGACCGCGCTGCAACAGGCGGAAAACGGTACGCTGGCGGTATTAGAGGATTACGCGCCGGTGATGTACGCCATCACCCCGGCGCGTCTGGCGCAGTTACTGGCGCTGGAAGCCGCTGCCCGACAGCCAAATGATGTGGCGCTGGATGACAGCCTGTATGACGATGCGCCTGCGGCAATCTCTGCGCCGGTTGGTAAGTTCGCGATGTATGCTGGCTGGCAGCCAGACGCGGATTTTACCCGCCAGGCCGCCATCTGGGGCGTGGCGCTCAGTGAACCGGTGACTGCCAGCGAGCTGGCCGCTTTTGTCGCCTACTGGCAGGCAGAGGGCCGGCTGTTTCACCATGTTCAGTGGCAACAAAAGCTGGCGCGAAGCATCCAGATGAACCGTGCCGCCAACGGCGGGCAACCGAAGCGCGATATCACTCAAATCAGCAGTACTGACTACGATATTCCTGATGGTTTCCGAGGTGAATAATGAAAACGCCAAACGATCTCTTTAGTCGCCTGAAAAGAATGATGCCCGCAGGTACCCGACCAAAGTTCACTAATGGTGAAGAACTTTTGGCCTGGAACCAGGAACAAGGCCGTTTGCGCTCTGAAGCCATTGTGCGTGAGAATCGCGCAATGAAAATGCAGCGCATTATGGGCCGATCCGGTATTCGCGAACTGCATATTAACTGTTCTTTCGACAACTACCGTGTCGAAAATGAAGGCCAGCGTAAGGCACTGGAACAAGCGCGACAGTATGCGGCCGAATTCGAGGGTAGCATCGCCAGCTTTGTCTTTTCGGGCCGCCCCGGCACCGGTAAAAATCATCTGGCAGCCGCAATTGGCAACGACCTGATCCTGCGCGGTAAAAGCGTGCTGATTGTGACGGTCGCCGATCTGATGTCGAGCATGAAGGGCACCTTCAGCGGCAGCAGCGGCATTACTGAAGAGCGACTGCTTCAGGATCTCAGCAGCGTTGACCTGCTGGTGATTGATGAGATCGGCATGCAGAGCGAATCCCGCTACGAAAAAGTGATCATCAACCAGATTGTCGATCGCCGCTCCTCGTCGAAGCGCCCAACCGGCATGTTAACCAACCTTAATCCCAATGAGATGAACACCCTGCTTGGCGAACGCGTCATGGACCGGATGCGCCTCGGCAACAGCCTGTGGGTGCGCTTCGACTGGGAAAGTTATCGCAGCCGGGTGCGTGGCGACGAATATTAATACCCTGCCCGCTGCGGCGGGCAGCCTGCTGTATTGCCCGCCGGACTACCCACACGGCTGAGCGTCACCTCTGCGCTTAGCCTGCGTAACGCCGCCGGATCGATTCGTTTTCAGTCACCCTGCTGTTGGTCTGCCTTCCGCGCTGCGCCGCCGGATTGCCGGCCAGGCGAGTGACCCGGTGGAGTCAGCCATGAGCCTGCTCGATTACGCTGTAATAGCGCTCTACGCGCTGATGATTGTGCTGATCACGCTGTGGGCGATGCGCAGGGTCGGCAATACCCGTGACTTCTTTACTGCCGGTGGCCGGATGCCCTGGTGGCTCTCCGGCGTTTCCCATCATATGTCTGGCTACAGCGCCGCGGTTTTTGTTGCCTACGGCGCGGTGGCTTACAACATGGGCATTACGATCTGGTTCTGGTGGGCGCTGCCTATTTCGCTGGCGGTATTGATCGGCTCCTCGCTGTTTGCCCCGCGCTGGGCCAGGCTGCGTCGTTACATGCAGATTGAATCCCCCACCGAGTATCTGCTGACCCGCTATAACCTGCCGACCCAGATGGTACTGGCGTGCAGCGGCGTGCTGCTGAAAACGGTAGATGTCGGGGCCAAATGGGCCGCCATCGCGGTGATTATCAACGTCTTCACCGGTCTCGACCCGCTGTTCGGCATCTGCATTGCAGGCGGATTAAGTCTGTTTTACAGCGTGATCGGCGGACTGTGGGCCGATGCCTGCAACGATTTTGGTCAGTTCATCGTGCAGTTTGTCGCCGCCATTGTGATGCTGGTGGCGGTTGGACTCCAGCTCGGCGGCATCGGCGCGCTGTTGACTATCTGGGATCGGCTACCGGCCAGCCACCTTCAGATTGTGCAGGGACCTTACACCACTGGCTTTACCTTTGCCTACCTGCTGATCTACACCCTGAGCTACAACGGCGGAACCTGGAACCTGGCGCAGCGGTTTATTGCCGCACCGGACGGACGCGAAGCGCGCAAGGCGGCACTGCTCTCTGCTGCCCTCTACCTGATCTGGCCGCTGGTGCTGTTCTGGCCGATGTGGGCTGCACCGCTGCTGTTTCCCAATCTGGCCGACCCGTCACGCGCCTGGTCGCTGATGGCGATGCAGTTACTGCCTGACGGGCTGATCGGGCTGATGCTGGTTGCGATGTTCACCCATACCCTCTCAATGACCTCGTCTGACGCCAACGCCATTACGGCGGTGGTGACCCGCGATATTCTGCCCACCATCTGGCCGCGTGCCTTTCCTCGCGGCCAGAGTTCGCTGCGGGTGGCACGCTGCACCACCTTCCTGTTTATTATCACCACTCTGGTGATTGCCCTGAATGCCAGCCGGTTCGGCGGCGTATTGTCGCTACTGGTTATCTGGTTTGGCGGGCTGGTCGGGCCGATATCGATCCCGATGCTGCTGGGTTTGCTGCCCGCTTTCCGTCGATCTGGCAGCACCGCAGCGCTGGTCAGTTGGGCGGCAGGCGTCGGGACCTTCTTCTTCGTGCGGTTTGTGATTGACGATGCCAGCCTGGCAACTCAGGTGGCGGCACCGGTATTGTCCTCGCTGTTGCTGTTTACCCTGCTCGGCTGGCTGCGTCGCTCGCCCGTCAGCCCACAGGTCGATATGCTGCTGAGCGCGCTTAATCAGGATCGTTCGGCATCGCCGGAAGCGGTCTGGCGGCATAAAACCCTGAGTTAAGCCGCTCAGACGCCGACCGATCGGCCGGATCTCGCCTGGTTGTGTGAAATAGTACGCAAAAGTGTGGGATGACGAATACGTACGGGCTGATACACTGAATTCTTTCTCCTCTGGTGGGTGAATTCGCCATGAAAGCGAACGGAAAAGGTCCCGCGTTACTGCGACTTAACAACCAAAAGCGGGTCATGACGCAGTTGCGAAAACTGCGCATCACCTCGCGCCAGGATCTGGCCCAGACCTTATCGCTCAGCAAAAATACCGTCTCACTGATCATTGATGATTTGCTGGAGCAGGAGTTAATTGAGGAGCTGGGACCGGTCAGCGTGGCAGCAGCAGGACGCCCTAAAATCGAGATTACCCTGCGCCCGGAGAAGCTGAAGAGCGCAGGCGTAATGGTGGAACGCAATGTGATTCACTGGCGGGTCTGCGACTACTTTTCTCAGGTACTGGCCGAACAGACGCTGCGTACCGACACTGAAAATCCGACCCGGCTGCTGGCTGAGCTGTCGATGCTGTGTCGTGAGCTGGCCGAGCGCTACCCCGATTTGCTGGGGATAGGCCTCGGCTTTCCCGGCATCGTTGATCCCCGGCGCGGCTGGATGCATCTCTCATCACACCTCGACTGGCAGGATGTGGATCTGCTGACCGCGCTGCGGAAGCAGGTACGGCTACCGATCCGCATCATGAACAACGTAAAGGCCGCTGCGCTGCTGGCAGTACAGCAGCGCGGGCTCTCCGTCGACAGCGGCCACTTTTATCTGCGCATCTCAGAGGGGATTGGTGGGGCGCAGGTGCAGCACGGCGAAGTTTTTACCGGACACAGCTGGACTGCCGGTGAGGCGGGCCACCTGACCGTTCAGCCTGACGGCCCGCGCTGCAGCTGCGGCCGACGGGGCTGCCTTGAGGCGTTAATCAGCCAGCCGGCAGTGCAACAGCAGCTGGCGCAGCGCCAGCCCGGCCTGAGCTGGCAGAACCGCGACAGCGCACCGCGAATAGTGGATGAGGTGATGGCGCAGGCTGGTAGCTATCTGGGTGCGGCGCTGAGTCAGATCATGCTGCTGCTCAATCCGGCGACCATCATGATCGATTGTCCGTGGAGCGCCAGCCAGGCCTTTTGCAAGGCGGTGCGCGATACCACCCAGGCCAGCGCCCTCGCCTTTACCGCCGCCCATACCCAGCTGCTTTTCCTTGAAAACCGCATCGATCCGGCCAATGGGCTGGCGCTGGCGGTGATTGAGCAGACCGAACAGCGGGTCGGTTAACCCGCCAGATAAGGCAGCGAGTGCTGCCTTTTTATGATCGGACGTCACTTACCGGCACGCTAACCGTCTCGTCCGCTTCGCGTGGGTCGATATTAAACTTCTCCAGTACGCGTGCGTGGATTTTCTCCAGCGGCATTCCGGCCGTTTCCGGCAGGTAGCGGAAGGTGAAGAAGTACATGCCGAGCGAAAACAGCGCGAACAGCAGCAGCGGGAAGCCGCCGTGGAACATCTCCAGCAGCACGGTGTTGCTGTTGAGAATCGGAAAGGTGGTGCTGATAATAAAGTTCGCCACCGACATGGCACAGATTGAGATGCCGACGCAGATTGATCGGATTTCCGTGGGAAACAGCTCGCCCAGCACGGTCCAGACAATCTGTCCCCAGGTCATACCAAAGAACACCATATAGGCAAACAATCCCACCACCGCCAGCAGACCCGGCAGGCGGTAATAGAACGCGATAAAGGTATAGGCGAGGAAAATGGCAGAGGTGATCGCCCCCAGCAGCAATAGCTTACGCCGTCCGACCTTATCGATCAGCGCCATCCCCATCAGCACGCCGACAAACTGGCAGACTGACAGCCAGAAAGTCTGTAGTAGCGCCGAATCGGTGCTGCCGGAGACATTTTTCAGCAGCGTCGGGCCGAAATACTGAATCACGTTGATGCCGCTGATCTGATTACCGACTGCCAGACCAATACCGATGATCAACAGCGGCAGCGTGGTTTTATTCAGACGGAAGCGGGCTTTATGGCGGCTGGCGGCTTCATCAGAAAACGAGTGCTTAATCTCATTGAATACGCTCTCGGCGTGCGCCGGGTTAGAGATTTTGCTCAGGGTATCCAGCGCTTCTTTATCTTTGCCTTTCAGCACGTTCCAGCGTGGTGATTCCGGGATAAAGGCAATGAAAAAGATGAACAGCGCACAGGGCACCAGCGCGGTAGCCAGAATGTAACGCCAGCCGATATCCACCATCGCCTCGGGCAACATCGATTTGTTGATGAAATAGTTAGTCAGCAGCACCACCGATTGACCACCAACGCAGCAGACAGCGTAGAGCGCGCTGGTCCGGCCGCGAAATTTCGACGGCGACAGCTCCGCCAGATAAATCGGCGAGATCACTGACGCCAGACCAATCGCCAGGCCGCCCAGGATACGGAACGCGACAAAGGTGAAAAAGTTATGGGCGATTGCGGTACCAACCACCGAGGCGGTAAACAGCAGCGCAGTAATCGCGAGCGATTTTTTGCGGCCGAATTTATCACTGAGCTTTGGCGCAATAAAACAGCCGACCAGGCTGCCCAGCAGGATGTTTGATACCGCCCAGCCGGTTTCTGCCGGGGTGAGCTGAAAATAGTCACTGAGCGGTTCGATGGCGCCGGAGATAATCGACGAGTCATAGCCCATCAGCAGACCGCCAAAGGCGGCGACGGTGCAACAGAGCATGACATATTTCATGTTGTAGCGTTTTTGCCGGGTTTCCATTTTTCAGGCTCCTGTTCTCTACTGCCTGAACCGAAACGGTTCAGAAAGAGGGGGCATAGTTGTCAGAGGTTTACGGGCTTCAGCGATCAAGCACCAGTGAAATATATTTTCTAAATCAGATAATTTGGATTAATTCTTTCGGAAATGTGAGCGGGGTTCGAAAATTTTGTGGAGGCGCTGAGGTAAAACCATCATAAAAAGGGTTATTAATCAGGATAATAAACAGCAATATGCTGCCTGAGCCCGTTTTTTCTCAACGGCAGCGGGCTGGCCGAGCGACATTTTTTCCGCTGACAGCAGCCTGAAAGCCTGGGGGAGGCGTAAAAACGCCTACAGGATGAGAGGGGAAAAGTTGCTTATTAATCCGATGATTTATAAGGTTATAATGAGTATTCCATGCCATTCACCCTGTCGGCGGCTGGCCTGACTTTGGTCCGATGAGTCGGTTTTGTCCGGCGGATGAAATATAATTTCCATCCCGCCGCTTTTATGAACGATAGGATTTAGAGGCGAGCGGTCGGCCAGTATCACCTGGACCGGCCTGGCCCCACGGCTACAACACGTTTTCACCATAAAGCTGGCGATACTCTTTCGGCGTGGTGTCGTACCCTTTCCTGAAGACCGAATAGAAATACTGCAGGGACGGATAACCGCACATCTGCGAGATTTCATTGATATTGAGTGACGACGATGCCAGCAGTTCGCGGGCTTTTTCCAGCTTTTCACGGTGGATCATCGCATGAATGGTGTCGCCGGTTTCATCGCGAAACCGTTTTTCCAGATTGGATCGTGACAGGCCGATGGCATCCAGCACCTGCTCCACCTTAATGCCCTTACAGGCGTTAAAGCGGATGTAATGCATCGCCTGAATGACGGCAGGATCGCGCAGCGAACGGAAGTCGGTAGAGCGACGGGCGATCACTTTGACCGGCGGCACCAGGATGCGCTGAAGCGGTAGCGGCTGCTTATCCAGCAGGCGGTGCAGCAGTTTGGCCGCCTGGTAACCCATTTGCCGCGAGCCCTGCGCCACCGATGAGAGCGCGACGCGCGACAGATAGCGCGTCAGCTCTTCGTTATCAATGCCGATAACCGCCAGCTTTTCCGGCACCGGAATTTTCAGATGCTCACAGGCCTGCAGCAGATGGCGCGCCCGTGAGTCGGTGACGGCGATAATGCCGGTTTGCGGTGGCAGCGTCTGCAGCCAGTCGGCGAGCCGGTTCTGAGCGTGCTGCCAGTTTTCCGGCGCGGTCTCCATGCCCTGATAGACCACCCCCTGATAGCGCTCCCGCATCACCAGCTGACGAAATGCCTGTTCCCGTTCCTGCGCCCAGCGCTTGCCGCTTGAAGCCGGCAAACCGTAAAAGGCAAAGCGGTTGATGCCTTTCTCTTTGAGATGCATAAACGCCCGCTCCACCAGCGCGGCATTATCGGTGGCGATGTAATGCACCGGCGGATAATCCTCCTGTCGGTGATATGAGCCGCCAACGCCGACGATCGGCACCGGCACATTCGACAGCAGGGTTTCGATTGAGCGATCGTCGTAATCGGCGATCACGCCGTCGCCCAGCCACTCCCGAATATTGTCGATGCGGCAGCGGAAGTCCTCCTCAATGAAAATGTCCCAGTCGGTTTGCGACGCCTGTAGATATTCCCCGACGCCCTCAACAACCTGACGGTCATACACCTTGTTAGCGTTAAACAACAAGGTAATGCGATAACGTTTATCATGCATGGTGGCGATTCCCTTAAATGCTCAGCGCATTGCATAGCACGGCTGACAGGGGCATAAAAATGGTTTGCGCCACAATGTGATCCTCCACGCGATTACACCCGACGCCGCGTGGCGGTATCCATCCACACCGCCAGCAGCAGAATGGCACCCTTGACGATGTACTGCCAGAAGGTCGGCACGTCCATCATGCTCATGCCGTTATCCAGTGAAGCCATGATAAATGCCCCCATCACCGCACCGGCTACCGAGCCGACCCCACCGGCCAGGCTGGTACCGCCAATCACACAGGCGGCGATGGCGTCGAGTTCCGCAATGTTGCCAGCCGAAGGCGAACCGGCACCCAGCCGCGAACTGAGGATCAGACCCGCAATGGCCACCATCACGCCGTTAATCGCAAACACCGCCAGTTTGGTACGCGCCACGTTAATCCCTGACAGTCGCGCCGCATCGATATTGCCGCCGATTGCGTAAATGCGTCGGCCAAAAGCGGTCCGGGTCGCCATAAACATCCCGGCCAGCAACAGCAGGGCGAGCAGTAATACCGGGGTCGGTACGCCGCGATAATCGTTCAGCAACCAGATCGCGCCCAGCACCAGTATCGCGGTAATCGCCTGACGTGCCACGGTGCCGCTGGCCGGGCTTTGGGCCAGTCCAATCTGCTGACGGCGCAGGCGTAAACGCCATTGCCACAGCATAAACAGCGCCAGACCGGCGAAACCAAAGCCGAAACCGACGCCGCCCGGCAGGTAGCTCTGGCCGATCTGCGACATGCCCGGCGTGATTGGCGCAACCGTGGTGCCATCGGTGATCCCCACCAGGATGCCACGAAAGGCCAGCATCCCCGCCAGCGTGACGATGAATGACGGCACTTTGCGATAGGCGACCCACCAGCCGTTCCAGGTCCCCAGCAGCAGTCCCATCACCAGGGTAACCACAATGGTCAGCGGCAGCGGCCAGCCCAGCCAGACGTCAAAAATCGCTGCGGCGCCGCCCAGTAATCCCATCATTGAGCCGACTGACAGATCGATCTCCGCCGAGATAATCACAAACACCATCCCCACCGCCAGAATGCCGGTAATCGCGGTCTGTCGCAGCAGGTTGGAAACGTTACGCGGGCTGAGCCACGCGCCATCGGTGGTCCAGGTAAAGAACAGGGCAATCAGCACAATCGCTCCCAGCATCACCAGCACCTGGAGATTGGGCAGCGGGAATTTGCCGGGCGACGGCTTGCCCGGGGTTCCTGACAGGCCACTTTGGTACTTTCACTCTTAAGCATAATGTTCACTCCGCAGGGCGGCTTCCATCACCTGCTCCTGAGTCAGGTTATCGTTGATCAAATCAGCTTTAATTTGCCCTTCATGCATCACCAGTATCCGATCGCTCAGGCCCAGTACTTCCGGCAGCTCGGACGAAATCACAATCACTGCGATCCCCTGCTGCACCAGCGCATTGATCAGCAGGTAGATCTCCTGACGTGCACCAACATCAATGCCGCGCGTCGGCTCATCCAGAATCAGAATTTGCGGGTTAAGCAGCAGGCACTTCGCCAGAATCGCTTTCTGCTGATTGCCGCCGCTCAGCCGGCCAATCGGTAATTCAGAGGAGGAAGTCTTCACCCGCAGACGGGTAATCGCCGCGTTGATCGCCTGCTGTTCCTGCGCTTCATCGAGGGTGGAAAGCCGGTGGCTGAACTGATCCAGCGCCGCGAGGGTGATATTTTTTCCCACCGCCATCAGCGGCACGATGCCATCTTTTTTACGGTCTTCCGGCACCATGGCGATGCCGTGTGCAATGGCGGCGCGGCAATCGGTGATCCTGACCGGCTTGCCGTTGATCCAGATATCGCCCTGCCAGCGTCCCGGCCAGACCCCGAACAGGCACTGCACGGTTTCGGTTCTGCCCGCCCCGACCAGCCCGGCGATGCCGAGAATTTCCCCGCGCTTCAGGCTGAAGGAGACGTTGTTGACGCGGCGAATATGCCGGTTAACCGGATGCCAGGCCGTGAGGTTCTCGACTTTCAGCACCGTATCGCCAATCTGATGCGGCGCATGGGGATAGAGCGCGGTCAGCTCGCGTCCGACCATCATGGTGATGATGTCATCTTCACTCAGGCCGGTTGCCGTGCGGGTGGCGATATGCTGACCGTCGCGAATGACGCAGATGGTATCGGAGATCGCTTTGACCTCGTTCAGCTTGTGGGAGATGTAGATGCAGGCGATGCCGTGTTCACGCAGGTTACGGATAATGCCGAGCAGCACCTCCGTCTCCTGTTCGGTCAGTGAGGAGGTCGGCTCATCCAGGATCAGTAACCGGACCTGCTTGTTAAGCGCGCGCGCGATCTCCACCAGCTGCTGCTGACCGAGGCCCAAATCGCCGACCCGCGCGGCGGGAGAGACGTTCAGCCCGACCCGGGCCAGCAGTTGCTGGCAGCGCAGCGTCATGGTTTCATCATCAACCATGCCGAAACGCCCCAGCTCGGCACCGAGGAAAATGTTCTCCATCACCGTCAGTTGCCGCACCAGTGCCAGCTCCTGATGGATGATCACAATCCCTTTGCGCTCGGTATCACGAATGGTCTGCGCCTCTATTTTGTCGCCGGCAAAGTAAATCTGGCCGTCAAAATCACCGTGCGGATAGAGCCCGCAGAGGATTTTCATCAGGGTCGATTTACCTGAGCCATTTTCGCCACACAGCGACATCACTTCGCCCGCATCCAGCTGCAGGCTGACATCATTCAGCGCTTTCACCGCGCCGAAACGCTTGGTGATATTGTTCATTTCCAGCAGCATCGACTGTTCTCCCTCACGCCAGGCGCGGTCAGAGTTCGCTCTGTTTGTGGAAACCGTCTTTCACCACGGTGCTTTCGATATTGTCTTTGTTGACCTGAATCGGGGTCAGCAGCCGCGATGGAACCTCTTTAAGTCCGTTGTTCAGCGTGCTGTTGCTGGCCGGCTTTTTGCCATCGCCCAGTTCGACTGCGATTTTTGCTGCTTCGGTGGCGAGTTCGGTGATCGGCTTGTATACCGTCATGGTCTGGGTGCCGGCTTTAATCCGTTTGATGGCCGCCAGGTCAGCATCCTGGCCGGAGATCGCCACTTTGCCGGCCAGTCCCTGGGCGCTCAGCGCCTGAATCGCCCCGCCGGCGGTAGCATCATTAGACGCCACAACCGCATCGATATGGTTACCGTTGGCGGTCAGCGCGTTTTCCATAATTTTCAGAGCGTTTTCCGGCAGCCAGGCATCGACCCACTGATCGCCGACAATTTTAATGCTGCCATTATCGATAAAGGGTTTTAATACTTTCATCTGGCCGGCGCGGAACAGGCGGGCATTATTATCTACCGGGGAAACGCCCATTAAAAAGTAGTTGCCCTTAGGCACCTGTTTCACAATGCTTTCGGCCTGCAACTCACCCACTTTTTCATTATCAAACGAGATATAAAAATCGATGTCAGCGTTATTTATCATCCGGTCGTAGGCCAGTACTTTAATCCCTTCACGTTTCGCTTCGGCGACCACGTTACTCAGCACCTGGCCGTTATAGGGAATAATCACCAGCACATCGACGCCGCGGTTGATCATATTTTCAATCTGCGACATCTGGGTTTCTTCATTGCCGTTTGCCGACTGGACAAACACCTGCGCACCCAGCGATTCCGCCTGCTTCACGAAAATATCGCGGTCTTTTTGCCAGCGTTCCAGACGTAAATCATCAATTGCCATGCCGATCTTCACTTCTTTGGCCACGCTGGTCTGGCTGAACAGAGCCAGCGCAGCGCAGACGGCTAACAGCGCATGTTTCATCTTCATTGCGTTTATCCTGTAGGTTGAGGCTATTGTCGTTGCAGGCCCATGAACCAGGCGGATGAATTGTTGCCCTGATTTTCCCGTTACATCAATTACTGATTTTTATCCGGCCATTACGTTTTTTGGTTTATTTCTTTTTTTATGAGCGCGATCGATATTTCATCTTTTTCGGACTGAGCAAGAGATCCGGCAATAACCGCGCTGAGATCAGCTTTATTTTGCGAGCCAGCGCACAAATAATAATTATCTGATACGCAGTGTGAAATATCGTAATTGAGCCGCGCCGACAGCCAATATCAAATATCGCTTCAATGCAGACCATTCGGGTCCCGATGCTAAGGAGCAAACCATGCACGCTTATTTCGATCAGATCGATCGCGTCCGTTACGAAGGAACCAAATCGACTCAGCCTCTCGCGTTTCGTCATTACAATCCTGACGAAGTGATCCTCGGCAAGACCATGGCGGAACATCTGCGCTTTGCGGCCTGCTACTGGCATACCTTCTGCTGGAACGGAGCGGATATGTTTGGCGTCGGCGCGTTTGATCGCCCATGGCAAAAAAATGGTGATGCGCTGCAGCTGGCGAAGCAAAAAGCGGACGTCGCCTTTGAGTTCTTTCACAAGCTGAACGTGCCTTATTACTGCTTTCATGATGTGGATGTTTCGCCGGAAGGCGATTCGCTGCGCAGCTATCAGGACAATTTTGCCATCATGACCGATAAGCTGCTGGAGAAGCAGCAGGAGACCGGGGTGAAGCTGCTGTGGGGCACGGCGAACTGCTTTACCCATCCACGCTACGGCGCGGGCGCGGCGACCAATCCCGATCCGGCGGTCTTCGCCTGGGCCGCGACTCAGGTGTGCAGCGCCATGCAGGCCACCAAAACCCTTGGCGGTGAAAACTATGTGCTGTGGGGCGGCCGCGAAGGGTATGAAACTCTGCTGAATACCGATCTGCGCCAGGAGCGCGAGCAGATTGGCCGCTTTATGCAGATGGTGGTTGAGCACAAACACAAAATCGGTTTCCAGGGCACACTGCTGATTGAGCCGAAGCCGCAGGAACCGACCAAGCATCAGTACGACTACGACGTCGCCACGGTGTATGGCTTCCTCAAACAGTTCGGTCTGGAGAAAGAGATCAAAGTGAACGTCGAGGCCAATCACGCCACGCTGGCCGGTCACTCTTTCCACCACGAAATAGCTACCGCCATTGCGCTGGGCATTTTCGGCTCGGTCGATGCCAACCGCGGCGACGCGCAGTGTGGCTGGGACACCGATCAGTTCCCGGTCAGCGTGGAGGAGAATGCGCTGGTGATGTATGAGATCCTCAAGGCGGGCGGCTTTACCACCGGCGGCTTAAACTTTGATGCCAAAGTGCGTCGCCAGAGCACCGACAAATACGATCTGTTCTACGGCCATATCGGCGCGATGGATACCATGGCGCTGGCGCTGAAAGTCGCGGCCCGGATGATCGACGACGGCGAGCTGGATAAGCGCGTGGCACAGCGTTACAGCGGCTGGAATGGTGAGTTCGGCCAGCAAATTTTGAAAGGCGAGTTTTCACTGGCCACGCTGGCGGCGCATGCTCAGCAACAGCAGTTGAATCCGCAACATCAGAGCGGACGCCAGGAGCAGCTGGAAAACCTGGTGAATCACTATCTGTTTGATTTCTAAACGTTCAGGAGCAGAACATGTTTATCGGGATCGATTTAGGCACCTCTGGCGTCAAAGTGGTGCTGGTGGATGCCGCCGGCCAGGTGCGGGCGACAGAAACAGCGCCGCTGCAGGTTTCACGTCCACAGCCGCTGTGGAGCGAACAGGATCCCGAAAGCTGGTGGCAGGCGCTGGACCACGCTATGCAGGCGCTGAGCCGGCAGCACGATCTGCGCGCCGTTGAGGCGATCGGGCTGAGCGGCCAGATGCATGGCGCGACCCTGCTGGACAGCGCCGGCCGCGTTCTGCGTCCGGCGATACTGTGGAATGATGGGCGTAGTGAGGCGCAGTGCCGTGAACTGGAACAGAAGGTGCCGGACGCCCGGGCGATCACCGGCAACCTGATGATGCCCGGTTTCACGGCGCCCAAGCTGCTGTGGGTGCAGCAACACCAACCGGTCATTTTCAGTCAGATCGCGAAGGTGCTGTTGCCAAAAGATTACCTGCGCTGGCGGATGAGCGGTGACTTCGCCACCGACCTGTCAGATGCGGCAGGCACGCTGTGGCTGGATGTGGCGCGGCGAGACTGGAGCGATGAGATGCTGCGCGCCTGCGATCTCAGTCGTGAGCAGATGCCACAACTGTATGAGGGCAATGCCATAACCGGCACGCTGGATGCTGCCCTGGCGGCGCGCTGGAAAATGAATCCGGTGCCGCTGGCGGCGGGCGGTGGCGATAATGCGGCGGGCGCGGTCGGCGTTGGCATGACTGAGCCGGGTCAGGGCATGCTCTCACTGGGCACCTCCGGCGTCTACTTTGTGGTCAGCAAGGGCTATCTGAGTAATCCTCAGCGCGCCGTTCACAGTTTCTGTCATGCCTTACCGCAGCGCTGGCATCTGATGTCGGTGATGCTCAGCGCCGCTTCCTGCCTCGACTGGGCGGCTGAACTGACCGGCTGTCACGATGTACCGGCACTGCTGGATGAGGCGGCGCGGGCGCGCGATGACGTGCCGCCGCTGTGGTTTTTACCCTATCTCTCCGGCGAACGCACGCCGCACAACAATCCCAACGCCAGAGGCGCTTTCTTTGGCTTTACCCACCAGCATGGTCGTCCGGAACTGGCGCGGGCGGTGCTGGAAGGCGTGGGATTTGCGCTGGCGCAGGGGATGGATGTGCTGCATGAATGCGGCGTGCAGCCAAAAAGTATTATGTTGATCGGGGGCGGCGCACGCAGTGCGATGTGGCGGCAGATGCTGGCGGACATCAGCGGTCAGACGCTCGATTACTGCCACGGTGGTGAGGTCGGACCGGCACTCGGCGCGGCCAGGCTGGCGCAGCTGGCACTGGATGGTCAGGCTGCGGCACCGACGCTTACCCTGGTGCAACGCCACCGGCCGGACAGCGCGCGCAGGGCGCATTACCAGCCGCTGCGGCAGACGTTTGCCGCGCTGTATCAGCAACTGCTGCCGTTAATGCACTAAACCGCGACAAACCCCGACGCGCTGGCCGGTAACCGCCGTGTCGGTGCGTTTTGCTTATCCGTTTACCGGCCGGTAGCATCACAGCCGGGATAGTTGTTCACATCCCGGCAGATCCGCGCCCTGCTTTCAGCCAATCGCGCCCAGCGTGTCATCCTGACTGTGCTTTTTCGGCAGCAGGAACAGGGTGGCCACAATATCCAGCAGATAGATCAGCGCCAGCAGCGTAATCGCCGCCGCAAAGGAGAACTGGCTCGCCAGCAGGCCAATCACCACCGGGCCGAAGCCGCCGACGCCACGCCCAAGGTTAAACAGGACGTTTTGCGCCGTGGCCCGCACCTGTGGCGGGAAGGTATCGGAGATCAGCGCGCCGTAACCGCCAATCATCCCGTTAACGAACATTCCCATGATCGCCCCGGTAACCAGCATGATGCCGGGATCGCGTAACTGAGCATAAATCACCACCATCACTACCGCGCCAAACTGATAGAGCAGGAAAATCTTCCAGCGCGCAAAGCGATCGGCCAGCACACCAAACAGCCAGATACCGAAGGTCATACCGACCACCGTTACCGCCGTCCACAGACCCGATTTGGTCAGGCTGAAGCCGAAGCTGGAGGAGAGGTAGCTCGGCATCCAGATCATCAGGCCGTAGTAGCCAAAATTCTGTACCGAACAGAGGATGAAAATGCCGAGGCTGGCTTTTGCAGTCGCGCGATCGCGGACCAGCAGCTTGAGGCGCGCCGGGAAAGAGAGCGAGGGAACGTTTTTGACCTGTCGGCGATAGGCCTCCGGTTCGCCCATACTGCGACGGATCACAAACGAGACCAGCGCGGGTAATAAACCGACCAGAAACATGCCGCGCCAGCCGATCACGCTCAGCAGCGGCGGCGTAATAAAGGCCGCCAGCAGCACACCGAGCTGCCAGCCGATACCGACCCACGCCGAGGCGCGGTTGCGCTTCTCTGCCGGCCAGGCTTCGGCAATCAGCGCCATACCGATGCCGAACTCTCCGCCCAGCCCGACGCCCGCCAGGGTACGCCAGGCCAGCAGATCCCAGTAGCCCTGCGCCACGGCGCACAGGCCGGTAAACACCGAGAACACCAGGATAGTGATGGTCAGCATACGAATACGACCAAAGCGATCGCTGAGATGGCCAAACACAATACCGCCGATGACCGCGCCGATCAGCGTCCAGGTGACCAGCGATCCCGCCTGCGATGGATTGAGCGCCAGCGAGACGCTGATCGCCGGCAGCATAAAGCCAAGGATCAGCAGATCAAATCCATCCATCGCATAACCGCTGACGGCGGCCAGCATCGCTTTACCGGGCGTGACGCCGGGTTTAGCCTGGGGAGAAGGAGACATTATTCAGCACCTCAGAAGGAAAAGTGCCGCAAGTATAAAGAGTGTTGCCGGGGGGACCAATCGAAAACGCCGAACCGTACGCCAGCGCGGCGTACGGTTGCGGTCACTCAGGAGGGCTTATTGCTGCCATCATCGCCTGACAGCAGTTCGTCGAGCCGGTCACCGCCAACGTGGCGGAAATCCTGACCTTTGACGAAATAGAAGATGATTTCACAGATGTTCTGGCAGCGATCGCCGATGCGCTCAATCGCCCGGGCGCAGAACAACGCCGTCAGTACGCTGGGAATGGTACGCGGATCTTCCATCATGTAGGTCATCAGTTGACGCACAATGCCCTCGTACTCTTTATCCACCTTTTTATCTTCACGGTAGATAGCGATCGCTTCGTTGAGGTCCATGCGCGCAAAAGCGTCCAGCACATCATGCAGCATCTGTACGGTATGACGACCCAGCGACTCGAGACTCACCAGCAGCGGCAGATGTTGCTGACCGAACTTCTCCAGCGCGGTGCGGCTGATCTTCTCCGCTACGTCACCAATCCGTTCCAGCTCAGAAATGGTTTTAATGATCGCCATCACCAGCCGCAAATCGATAGCGGTTGGCTGACGTTTGGCGATGATGCGCACGCAGGCCTCATCAATCTCCACTTCCATCATGTTGACCTTCTGGTCGCCGTCGATCACCCGCTGCGCCAGTTCACCATCGAGGTTATGCATCGCGGTGATGGCGTCGGTCAGCTGCTGCTCGACCATGCCACCCATGATCATCACCTGGGTGCGAATGTGCTCCAGCTCGGCATTGAACTGACCGGAGATATGTTTGTTCAGATTCAGATTATCCATGGCGATCTCCTGTCAAATCAGCCGTAGCGGCCGGTAATGTAGTCTTCAGTTTGCTTCTGTGCCGGCTTGGTGAACAGCGTGTCGGTATCGCTGAATTCAATCAGTTCGCCCAGATACATAAATGCGGTGTGGTCGGAGCAGCGTGCGGCCTGCTGCATGTTGTGCGTCACGATCACCACGGTGTAGTCCTGCTTCAGCTCGGTAATCAGCTCTTCAATACGCCCGGTTGAAATCGGGTCGAGCGCCGAACAGGGTTCATCCAGCAACAGCACTTCCGGGCGAATCGCGATACCGCGGGCGATGCACAGACGCTGCTGCTGACCACCGGAGAGACTGTAACCGCTCTGATGCAGCTTGTCTTTGGTTTCGTTCCACAGCGCGGCTTTAGTCAGCGCCCACTGGACCCGTTCGTCCATATCGGCACGTGACAGCTTCTCAAACAGGCGAACACCGAAGGCGATATTGTCATAAATCGACATCGGAAACGGCGTCGGCTTCTGAAACACCATGCCGACCCGGGCGCGCAGCAGCGCGATATCCTGTTGCGCCGCCAGAATGTTGTCGCCGTCCAGCAGGATATCGCCTTCAGCCCGCTGATCCGGGTAGAGCGAGTACATTTTATTGAAGGTCCGCAGCAGGGTCGATTTACCACAGCCGGATGGCCCGATAAATGCGGTGACCTGATTTTTGGCGATATCCAGATTGATATTCTTTAACGCGTGAAACTTACCGTAATAGAAGTTCAGATTACGGACCTGAATTTTATCGGCTGATGCAGTCGCGATACTCATTGCTCGTCTCTCTTATACGGCGCCGCGCAGGGCAGCGCCGGAAGTTAACCGTGTTTACCTTTGGCAAAAATCACCCGCGCTACGATATTCAGCAGCAGCACGCACAAGGTAATAATCAGTACGCCAGCCCAGGCCAGGCTCTGCCATTCGGCGAACGGGCTCATGGCGAACTTAAAGATGGTGACCGGCAGATTCGCCAGCGGCTGCATCATGTCGGTGCTCCAGAACTGGTTCGACAGCGCGGTAAACAGCAGCGGCGCGGTCTCACCAGCGATGCGGGCAATCGCCAGCAATACCCCGGTGATAATGCCGGAGACCGACGCCTTCAGGGTGATGGCGGAGATCATCTTCCACTTCGGCGTGCCCAGCGCATAAGCCGCTTCACGCATGCTGTCCGGCACCAGCCGCAGCATGTTCTCGGTGGTACGAATTACGATCGGCACCTGCAGCAGCGCCAGCGCAATCACCCCGGCCCAGCCGGAGAAGTGCTGCATCTGCGACACCACAATGGTGTAGACAAACAGCCCGACCACAATCGACGGCGCTGACAGCAGAATGTCGTTAATAAAGCGGATCACTTCCGACAGAAACGACTTGCGGCCATATTCCGCCAGGTAGATGCCGGCCATGATGCCCAGCGGCGTGCCGAAGAAGGTCGACCAGAAAATCAGTAATCCGCTGCCCGCTAAGGCGTTCGCCAGGCCGCCGCCGGCAGTATTCGGTGGCGGCGTTGATTCGGTGAACAGCGACCACGACAGGCCATCAAGGCCGCGTGATACGGTGGTGAACAGGATCCACACCAGCCAGAACAGACCAAATGCCATGGTCAGCAGCGACAGCGTCAGCGCTATCTTGTTTTTGGTGCTGCGCCAGGACTGCATCTTACGACGGGATGCGTCGAGTTCGGCGCGCGCCTGAACTTCAATGGTGGTCATGATCGCGCTCCTTCACTTTTCGCCAGCCGCATAATCATCAGTTTTGAAATCGCCAGCACGATAAAGGTAATCACAAACAGAATCAGACCCAGCTCCATCAGCGCCGCCACATGCACGCCGGATTCCGCTTCAGCGAACTCATTGGCGAGGGCGGAGGTGATGCTGTTGCCCGGCATAAACAGCGACGGGCTATCGAGCTGGTAGGTGTTGCCGATAATAAAGGTCACCGCCATGGTTTCACCCAGTGCGCGGCCCAGTCCCAGCATCACGCCCCCTATCACACCGTTTTTGGTGAAGGGCAGCACGATACGCCAGATCACTTCCCAGGTGGTGCAGCCGATGCCGTAGGCCGACTCTTTCATCATCACCGGCGTCTGCTCAAACACATCGCGCATCACGGAGGCGATGTAGGGGATGATCATGATCGCCAGAATCACGCCAGCGGCCAGAATACCGATACCGAATGCCGGACCGGAGAACAGCTCACCGACAATCGGAATGCCTGACATCACGTCGTTGACCGGCGTCTGGAAATATTCAGCAAACAGCGGCGCAAACACGAACAGGCCCCACATGCCATAGACAATGCTGGGGATCGCGGCCAGCAGCTCAATGGCGGTACCCAGCGGGCGACGCAGCCAGCCTGGCGCGAGTTCGGTCAGGAACAGCGCGATACCAAAACTGACCGGCACGGCAATAATCAGCGCGATGATAGAGGTGACGAGGGTGCCGTAAATCGGTACCAGCGCACCAAATTGTTCGTTGGGGGCATCCCAGGTTTTGGTCCACAAAAAGGAGAAACCAAACTTCTGAATGCTTGGCCACGAGGAGATGATCAGGGAGACGATAATGCCGCCCATCAGCAACAGGACGATCAGCGCGGCAAGCTTGACCAGCGCACCAAATATTCTGTCACCTTGCTTGCCTGGGGCTTTGAATGCCGGCTTGGTTGCAGCCATAGAAGTCTCAGTCTTCAGGAGTTATCAGGGCGGCAGTACGCCGCCCGTTGGGTCTGACCGAACCGGAATCCGGCCAGGGTCGGTCAATTACTGATAAAGCGCCTTACCAGAACTGTCTTTGATATTGGCTTTCCATGCAGCGCGAATCTGCTCGGTCACGCTCTCTGGCAGGGCGGCATAATCCAGCGCGGTAGCGGTTTTGCTGCCGTTTTTGTATGCCCAGTCAAAGAACTTCAGCACTTCGCTGCCTTTGGCCGCATTAGCCTGATCTTTGTAAACCAGGATAAAGGTGGTGGAAGAGATAGGCCAGGCATCCGCGCCTTTCTGGAAGGTCAGGTCCTGAGCAAATGATTTGCTCCAGTCTGCGCCTTTCGCCGCGTTGCTGAAGCTGGTTTCGCCTGGGGCGACCGGTTTGCCATCAGCGTCCATCAGTTTGGTGTAGGTCAGGTTGTTCTGTTTGGCGTAGGCGTATTCCACATAGCCGATTGAACCCGGCAGACGCTGTACAAACGCAGCCACGCCGTCGTTGCCTTTGCCACCCAGACCGACCGGCCAGTTTACGGTGTTGCCTTTACCGATTTTGCTGTTCCAGTCCGGGTTCACTTTCGCCAGGTAGCTGGTGAAGACAAACGAAGTACCGGAACCATCAGCGCGGCGTACCACGTTGATATTAGTCTCTGGCAGTTTCACGCCCGGGTTCAGTTTAGCGATCGCCGGATCGTTCCACTTTTTGATGGTGCCGAGGTAGATGTCGCCGACGGTTTTACCGTCCAGCGTCAGTTCACCTGATTTGATGCCCGGCAGGTTAACCGCCAGCACCACGCCGCCGATTACCGTCGGGAACTGGAACAGGCCATTTTTCTGCAGATCTTCATCTTTCATTGGCGCATCGGACGCACCGAAATCGACGGTTTTGGCGATGATTTGTTTCACGCCACCAGATGAACCGATGCCCTGGTAGTTAACTTTGCTACCGGTGGCTTGCTGATACTCTGCTGCCCACTTGGCATAAACCGGCGCCGGGAACGTCCCGCCTGCGCCCGTCAAATCGGTGGCCGCAAAAGCAGATACCGCGCTGACTGCAAAGGTGGCGGCGAGGATTCGGGCTACGGTGCTACGCATCAGTGTCATGTTCCCTCCAGGGGAGAAAATTCAGGCTCGGGGCCGTTTTAGTAAGAGTCAGTGATTGCTGCAGGAGGGAAAATAGGACAGTTTGATGACAGTGAAATGTACGAAATATGACAGTTATATGACAGCGGGCAAAAATGAAGCGGGCCCGCGACCGGGCCCACTTTGTTATTCTACGGTAACCGATTTCGCCAGGTTACGCGGCTGATCGACGTCAGTGCCTTTGATCAGCGCGACGTGATACGACAGTAGCTGCAACGGCACGGTATAGAAGATTGGCGCAATCACCTCTTCAACGTGGGGCAGCGGGATAATCTTCATCCCGTCACTGTCGCTGAAGCCCGCATCCTGATCGGCAAACACATACAGCAGACCGCCGCGTGCCCGCACCTCTTCGATGTTGGATTTGAGCTTCTCCAGCAGTTCGTTGTTGGGTGCCACCACGATCACCGGCATATCGGCATCAATCAGCGCCAGCGGGCCGTGCTTCAGCTCGCCCGCCGCATAGGCTTCGGCGTGAATGTAGGAGATCTCCTTCAGCTTCAGCGCCCCTTCCATGGCGATCGGATACTGATCGCCGCGGCCGAGGAACAGCGCATGATGCTTATCTGAGAAGCCCTCTGCCAGATTTTCAATCAGCTTATCCTGCGCCAGCATCTGTTCGATCCGGCTGGGCAGCGCCTGCAGCGCATGGACAATCTCATGCTCGGTTTCCGCCGCCATGCCTTTCAGCCGGCCCAGCTTCGCCACCAGCATCAGTAACACTGCCAGCTGCGTAGTAAAGGCTTTGGTCGAGGCAACACCGATTTCGGTGCCCGCTTTGGTCATCAGCGCCAGATCAGATTCCCGCACCAGCGACGAACCGGCCACGTTACACACCGCCAGGGAACCGAGATAGCCCAGCTCTTTGGAGAGACGCAGCGCTGCCAGGGTATCGGCCGTTTCGCCCGATTGCGATAAGGTGATCAGCAGGCTGTTTTTCCGCACCGCCGACTTGCGGTAGCGAAACTCAGAGGCGATCTCGACATCACACGGAATATTGGCCAGCGACTCAAACCAGTAGCGTGACACCATGCCGGAGTTATACGAGGTGCCGCAGGCGATAATCTGGATATGCTCCACCTGCGCCAGCAGCGCTTCTGCACCTGCGCCCAGCTCGCTGAGATCGACCTGGCCGTGACTGAAACGGCCGCTCAGGGTGCTTTTCAGCGCCATCGGCTGCTCGTAGATCTCTTTCTGCATGTAATGGCGGTAGATGCCTTTGTCACCGGCATCATACTGCAGGGTCGATTCGATCTCTGCGCGCGTCACCGGTTTACCAGTACGATCAACGATGGTCACATCGCGACGGCTGATTTCAGCGATATCACCCTCTTCCAGATAGATGAACCGACGCGTCACCGGCAGCAGCGCCAGCTGATCGGAGGCAATAAAGTTCTCGCCCACGCCACGGCCAATCACCAGCGGGCTGCCGGAGCGTGCCGCCACCAGCAGCGACGGATCGCGGCTGTCCATGATCACCATGCCATAGGCGCCGCGCAGTTGCGGGATGACGCGTAGCACCACTTCACGCAGCGTTCCGCCCTGCTTCTGCTCCCAGTGAACCAGATGCGCCACCACTTCGGTGTCGGTTTCAGAGGCAAACACGTAACCACGCTCGATCATCGCAGCGCGCAGCGGCTCATGGTTTTCAATGATGCCGTTGTGCACGATAACGATGTGCTCAGAAACGTGCGGATGCGCATTGGCTTCCGACGGCTCGCCGTGCGTTGCCCAACGCGTATGGGCAATACCGGTGCCGCCAATCAGCGGCTGCTGTTCGGCTGCATCGGCCAGCTTCTGCACTTTCCCTAAACGTCGCAGGCGCGTTACGTGCCCCTGACGATCGACCACGGCCAGACCGGCCGAATCATATCCGCGATACTCAAGACGACGCAGGCCTTCCAGCAGAATTTCTGCGATATCGCGTTGTGCTACTGCACCAACAATTCCACACATAATGATGTTTTCCTGACTACATGGCTGTTCGCCACTTTCGTTGTCATGCGACCTGATATCCGGCTTTGCCGGTTCCCCGAGCCTTGTAGAGAGTGGGGATTATAGTTTTGGCACTGCATCGGCCCGCATGAAGCGGGCCGTTAAAAATTATTTTTTCTTCTGTGGGCGCTGCCAGTCCGCTTTGTGATTCTGCTCTTTGCGGTTGTAGACCAGTCCCGCTTCGGTGACATCTTTCATGATGGTGGTGCCCGCCGCAATGGTAGCACCTGCCGCCACGCTGACCGGCGCCACCAGCTGGGTGTCCGAGCCGACAAACACGTTATCACCGATCACGGTTTTTGATTTATTCGCGCCATCATAGTTGCAGGTAATGGTGCCGGCCCCGATGTTGACGTTAGCGCCGATCTCCGCGTCGCCCAGATAGGAGAGGTGACCCGCTTTCGAACCTTCGCCCAGACGGGCTTTTTTCATCTCAACGAAGTTGCCGACATGGGCGGCATGTGCCAGCTCACTGCCGGGACGCAGTCGGGCGAAAGGTCCGACGGTACAGGCGCTGGCCAGATTCGCATCCTCGATCACCGAATAAGGCTGATTTCGCAATCGTCGCCAATCACGCTGTTTTTGATGATGCAGCCCGCGCCGATTTTTACCCGATCGCCCAGCGCCACCTGACCTTCAATGATGACGTTGGTGTCGATTTCCACATCCCGGCCGTGGGTCAGGGTACCGCGCAGGTCAAAGCGGGCCGGATCGCGCAGCATCACGCCCGCCAGCAGCAGGCGCTCAGCCTGTTCAGTCTGATAAGTGCGTTCCAGCGTTGCCAGCTGCAGACGATTATTCACGCCATCGGTCTCACTGATGCGCGTCGGATGAACCGCCTCAATCACCCGGCCTTCCTGATGCGCCAGCGCGATGATATCGGTGATGTAGTATTCACCCTGCGCGTTATTGTTGGTGAGCTGCGCCAGCCAGCGTTTCAGATCGCCGCCGTTGGCGATCAGGATACCGGTGTTGATTTCAGTGATTTGCAGCTGCTCTGGCGTGGCATCTTTCTGCTCGACGATGCCGACAATGGTGCCGTTCTCGCGCACGATGCGGCCATAGCCGGTCGGATTCTCCAGCACCACGGTGAGCAGGCCGATGCCGCCCTGCGGTTTGGCCTCACGCAGGCGCTGTAACGTCGCTTCAGCGATCAGCGGTACGTCGCCGTAGAGCATCAGAATGTCTTCATCGTCAGCGAAGCAGGGCGCGGCCTGCTGCATGGCGTGGCCGGTGCCGAGTTGTTCGGCCTGCAGCACCCAGTTGAGGGCGCTGTCGGTGAGGGTGGCTTTAAGACGATCGCCGCCGTGACCATAAACCAGATGCACCTGCTGCGCGCCCAGCCCTTTGGCCGCGTCAATCACATGCTGCACCATCGGCTTGCCTGCCAGCGTATGCAGAACTTTTGGCAGATCGGAATACATACGGGTGCCCTTGCCAGCGGCAAGGATCACCACGCTCATCGCACTGTTAGACATAACTATCCTGAGTGAATTTTTACGGGTGAAAGTAAAACGGTTTGAGGGTGAGATTACTACATTTTTCTCAGGCCGAAATTAGGCGGGAGGGCGCAGATGACCCGGCAGGCAAAAAAAATGCCAGCCCGGAGGCTGGCATTTCGTGACGCATAAAGCTGGATTACATCGCTTTTTTGGTCAGTTCGATCACGCGCAGTTTAGCAATGGCTTTCGCCAGCTCGGCAGAGGCCTGAGCATAGTCCACGTCACCGTGGCTGCTGTTCATGTGCTCTTCTGCTTTGCGTTTCGCTTCCAGGGCGCGGGCTTCGTCCAGATCGGTACCGCGAATAGCGGTATCGGCCAGAACGGTGCTGCTGCCCGGCTGCACTTCCAGCACGCCGCCAGAGAGGTAGATAAACTCCTCTTCGCCGTGCTGTTTCACGATACGGATCATTCCAGGCTTAATGGCAGTCAGCAGCGGCGCATGGCCAGGGAAAATCCCTAACTCACCTTCGCTACCTGACACCTGAATTTTCTGTACCAGACCAGAGAACAACTGACTCTCTGCGCTGACCACATCCAGGTGATAAGTCATAGCCATAATATTCCTCCCGGGAAACCGTTATTACAGTTTCTTCGCTTTTTCCACGGCTTCTTCGATGGCACCAACCATGTAGAAGGCCTGCTCTGGCAGGTGGTCAAACTCACCTTCCATGATGCCTTTAAAGCCACGGATAGTGTCTTTCAGCGTAACGTACTTGCCCGGAGAACCGGTGAAGACTTCCGCAACGAAGAACGGCTGAGACAGGAAACGCTGAATCTTACGCGCACGTGCCACCAGCAGTTTATCTTCTTCAGACAGCTCGTCCATACCGAGGATGGCGATGATGTCTTTCAGCTCCTGGTAACGCTGCAGCAGTGACTGAACGCCACGCGCTACGTCGTAGTGCTCCTGACCCACAACCAGTGGATCCAGCTGACGGCTGGTGGAATCCAGCGGGTCAACGGCCGGGTAGATACCCAGAGAGGCGATCTGACGGCTCAGCGTTACCGTTGAGTCTAAGTGCGCAAAGGTAGTTGCTGGTGACGGGTCAGTCAGGTCATCCGCAGGGACGTAAACGGCCTGTACGGAAGTGATTGAACCGGTCTTAGTGGAGGTAATACGCTCCTGCAACACACCCATCTCTTCGGCCAGCGTTGGCTGGTAACCTACCGCAGATGGCATACGACCCAGCAGTGCAGAAACTTCGGTACCGGCCAGGGTATAACGGTAGATGTTATCGATGAACAGCAGAACGTCGCGGCCTTCATCACGGAATTTTTCCGCCATGGTCAGACCGGTCAGTGCCACGCGCAGACGGTTACCCGGCGGCTCGTTCATCTGGCCATACACCAGGGCAACTTTGTCGATAACGTTGGAGTCGGTCATTTCGTGGTAGAAGTCGTTACCCTCACGAGTACGCTCACCCACACCGGCAAACACTGAGTAACCTGAGTGTTCAGCCGCGATGTTACGGATCAGTTCCATCATGTTGACGGTTTTACCTACACCCGCGCCACCGAACAGACCCACTTTACCGCCCTTGGCGAACGGACACATCAGGTCGATAACCTTGATGCCGGTTTCCAGCAGTTCCTGCGAGTTAGACTGATCTTCATAAGAAGGTGCCGCGCGGTGAATAGAGGCGATCTCTACTGCGCTGCCATCTTCTTCTTTCAGCTCGCCTTTCATGTCGATTGGCTCGCCGAGAACGTTCATGATACGGCCCAGGTCGCTTTACCGACCGGAACCTGAATCGGTTTCTGCAGGTCGTTGACGCTCAGACCACGCTTCAGGCCGTCAGACGTACCCATTGCAATGGTACGGACCACGCCGCCGCCCAGCTGCTGCTGAACTTCCAGCACCAGACGCGCATCACCATTCATAACCTCGAGGGCACTGTACACTTGCGGTACCGCGTCCTGAGGGAATTCGACGTCAACAACGGCGCCGATAATCTGGACAATCTTTCCAGTTGCCATCTTGAATCCTCTACCTAATTCCAAACCTGGTTAAACCGCGGAGGCCCCCGAGACGATCTCGGTAAGTTCCTGGGTGATGCTGGCCTGACGAGCTTTGTTGTACACCAACTGCAGCTCTTTGATCAGATTTCCGCCGTTATCGGTTGCGGCTTTCATCGCCACCATACGTGCGGCCTGCTCACTGGCCAGATTTTCCACCACACCCTGATAAACCTGCGATTCGACGTAACGACGCAGCAGGGTATCCAGCAGCGCTTTCGGATCGGGTTCGTACAGGTAATCCCAGGTCTTCGCCTTCATCTCTTCTTCACCTTCCGCTGGCGGTAACGGCAGCAGTTGGGTAATGGTCGGAGTCTGAGACATGGTGTTATTGAACTTGTTACTGACGATCATCAGTTTGTCGATGCGGCCTTCATCATAAGCCTGCAACATCACTTTTACCGGGCCAATCAGGTCAGACAGGGTAGGTTTATCGCCCATGCCGCTGACTTGCGCCACGATGTTGCCACCAACAGAACTGAAGAATGACGCCCCTTTAGAACCGATAATCGACAGATCGCTCTGCACGCCTTTATCGGACCAGGACTTCATATCTGCCAGTACTTTCTTGAACAGGTTAATGTTCAAACCACCACAAAGCCCGCGGTCAGTTGAAACGACCAGGTAGCCGACGCGCTTAACGTCGCGCTCTTGCAGGTAAGGGTGCTTGTATTCCAGATTACCCAACGCAAGGTGACCAATCACTTTGCGCATGGTGTCTGCATACGGACGGCTGGCCGCCATGCGTTCCTGCGTTTTACGCATCTTGGAGGCGGCGACCATTTCCATCGCTTTGGTGATCTTCTGCGTGTTTTTCACGCTTCCGATCTTGCTTCGTATCTCTTTTGCGCCGGCCATTAGCTTCTCCTCAAAGCCTTGCGGCCTGCCTTTTCAGACAAGCCGCCAGACATTACCAGGACTGGGTTGCTTTAAACGTATCGATCAGGCCTTTCAGCTTGGCTTCGATATCGTTGTTGTAGTTACCCGACTGGTTGATTTCAGCCATCAGCTCGGCGTGATCGCGATCGGCGAAGGCCAGCAGTGCAGCTTCGAAGCTGCCAATTTTTGCCAGCTCAACGTCGTTCAGATAGCCACGCTCGGCCGCGAACAGAACCAGACCCTGCTGCGCGACTGACATCGGCGCATACTGTTTCTGCTTCAGCAGCTCGGTGACTTTCTGACCGTGGCTCAGCTGTTTACGGGTTGCATCGTCCAGATCAGAGGCGAACTGCGAGAACGCCGCCAGTTCACGATACTGTGCCAGCGCGGTACGGATACCACCGGACAGTTTCTTGATGATCTTGGTCTGTGCAGCACCACCAACACGCGATACCGAAATACCTGGGTTAACCGCCGGACGAATACCGGAGTTGAACAGGTTCGACTCCAGGAAGATCTGACCATCAGTAATCGAGATTACGTTGGTCGGAACGAACGCAGAAACGTCGCCCGCCTGGGTTTCGATGATCGGCAGTGCAGTCAG
Organism: Pantoea brenneri; assembly: GCA_002095305.1. Taxonomy (GTDB): domain Bacteria; phylum Pseudomonadota; class Gammaproteobacteria; order Enterobacterales; family Enterobacteriaceae; genus Pantoea; species Pantoea brenneri. The sequence goes on along the minus strand of MIEI01000002.1, from coordinate 26,077 downwards.
TGAACCGGTTTTACCTGTCACGGCACCGTTAGTGAAACGCTCAACATAATCAGCGCTTACGCGTGATGCACGTTCCAGCAGACGGGAGTGGAGATAGAACACGTCACCAGGGAATGCTTCACGACCTGGTGGACGGCGCAGCAGCAGAGAGATCTGACGGTAAGCAATTGCCTGCTTAGAGAGATCATCATAAACGATCAGCGCATCTTCACCGCGGTCACGGAAGTATTCACCCATCGCACAGCCTGCGTACGGAGAGAGATACTGCAGGGCAGCAGATTCAGAAGCAGAGGCCACCACAACAATGGTGTTCTGCAGCGCGCCATGCTCTTCCAGCTTGCGAACCACGTTAGAGATGGTTGAGGCTTTCTGACCAATCGCAACGTAGACACACTTGATGCCCGAGTCGCGCTGGTTGATGATCGCATCGATCGCCATCGCGGTTTTACCGGTCTGACGGTCACCGATGATCAGCTCACGCTGGCCACGGCCGATTGGAATCATCGCATCGACCGACTTATAACCGGTCTGAACCGGCTGGTCGACTGACTGACGGTCGATAACGCCTGGTGCAATCACTTCAACCGGTGAGAAACCGTCGTTGTCGATTGCGCCTTTACCGTCGATTGGTGCACCCAGGGTGTTCACCACACGGCCCAGCAGACCACGGCCTACCGGTACTTCCAGAATACGGCCAGTACACTTCACCTTCATGCCTTCGGCGAGGTCAGCGTAAGGACCCATTACCACTGCACCTACTGAGTCACGCTCGAGGTTCAGGGCAATCGCGTAACGGTTGCCCGGCAGGGCAATCATCTCACCCTGCATCACATCGGCCAGGCCGTGTACGCGGATGATACCGTCACTTACAGAAACAATCGTACCTTCGTTGTGAGCTTCACTCACGACATTGAACTGAGCAATGCGCTGCTTGATCAGTTCGCTGATTTCGGTGGAATTCAGTTGCATATGCTCCAGTCCCCTTAAGACTGCAAGACGTCAGCCAGACGGTCAAGACGGCCGCGTACGCTGCCATCAATAACCAGATCACCCGAACGGATGATCACGCCTGCCATCACAGACTTATCAATTTTGCAATTCAGCTTAACTTTGCGTGACAGACGTTTTTCCATCGCGGCGCTGATTTTATTCAGCTGGTCGTCACTCAGCGTACTGGCGGAGATAACATCAACTTCTGCGGTGGCTTCATAAGCGTCACGCAGGTCGATGAATTGGGCCAGTACTGCCGGAAGCGCTGTCAAACGTCCGTTTTCCGCCATCACCTTAATCAGGTTCTGCGCGGGTTCATCCAGTTGATCACCACAGACTGCGTTAAACGACGCTGCCAACGCTTCGGGTGCTAACGCACCTGAAAGAAGATCAGCCATCTGTTCATTGCGAGCCACTTCTGCGGCAAACGCCAGCATCTGTTGCCAGCGTTCAATACCTTGATGCTCAACAGCAAAGTCAAAAGCTGCTTTGGCGTAGGGGCGAGCTACAGTAATCAGATCAGACATCAGCCCCTCCCTCCTTACAGTTCAGCGACCAGTTTATCAACGATGTCGCTGTTAGCAGCTTCATCCACGGAACGTTCGATGATCTTCTCGGCACCGGCCATAGCCAGCAACGCGACTTGCTTACGCAGTTCTTCACGAGCACGTTTGCGTTCGGCGTCAATCTCAGCCTGCGCTTGTGCCACGATGCGAGCACGTTCGTTATCAGCTTCGGTTTTGGCTTCGTCCAGAATCTGCGCGCGACGCTTGTTCGCTTGCTCGATAATGACCTGAGCGTCTTCTTTAGCTTTTTTCAGCTGGTCGGTCGCATTAGCCTGCGCGAGATCCAAATCTTTCTTCGCGCGTTCAGCAGAAGCAAGGCCTTCAGCAATTTCTTTCTGGCGCTTTTCGATGGCAGCCATAATCGGCGGCCATACGTACTTCATGCAGAACGCGACAAACAGGATGAACGCGATGGCCTGGCCGAGGATTGTTGCATTAATGTTCACAGCACAATGCCTCTAATTGAGTATTTAACTTTTCTGCCGTTATCAACGATAAGCGGCAGAATCCGTTCACCCTTGCACACTGTGCGCTGAGTGAACACAGGAGCTTTAGGCGACAGCAAACATCACGTAGAGACCCAGACCAACAGCGATCATCGGGATTGCATCCACCAGACCCATTACAACAAAGAACTGCGTGCGCAGCAGAGGAATCAGGTCAGGCTGACGAGCAGCGCCTTCCAGGAATTTTCCTCCGAGGATGCCGATACCGATCGCAGCACCGATTGCCGCCAGGCCCATCATCACAGCGGCAGCCATGTACAGCAGATCCATATTCAGGTTTTCCATGACAGTCTCCAGTTTGTTTCAGTTAAATGCTCCCTTCATCTTCCGGGCCGCGGCCTGATGGCCGTCACCCGGAATAGAGAGGGAAAGTAGTGTTGAGAAAAAAATCAATGTTCTTCAGATGCCATCGACAGATAGACAATCGTGAGGACCATGAAAATGAAAGCCTGTAGCGAAATGATCAGGATGTGGAAAATGGCCCACGGCACATTCAGCACCCACTGCGACCACCACGGCAACAGACCGGCAATAAGGATAAAGATCAGCTCACCCGCATACATGTTGCCGAACAGTCGTAAACCGAGAGAAACCGGTTTAGACAGCAGGCTCACACCTTCCAGAATCAGGTTGATCGGGATGAAGATCGGGTGGTTAAAAGGCTGCAGCGTCAGCTCTTTCGTGAAGCCGCCAATGCCTTTCATTTTGATGCTGTAGAACAGAATCAAAATAAAGACGCCCAACGCCATAGAGAGCGTGATGTTCACGTCTGCAGACGGCACGACGCGCAGCGCCGGCAGGCCCAACCAATGCTCGCCGATATACGGCAGCAGATCGATTGGCAGCAGATCCATGAAGTTCATCAGGAAGACCCAGACAAAAATTGTCAGCGCCAGCGGGGCGATAAGTTTGCTCTTACCGTGATACATGTCGCGCACGTTGTCATCAACGAAGCCGACAACCAGTTCGATAGCCGCTTGTAATTTCCCTGGCACACCGCTGGTAGCTGTTTTAGCTACTTTACGGAACAACACCAGGAAGATGAATCCCAGCACCAGAGAGAAAAACATGGAATCGATATTTAATACCCAGAACGTCGCGGGAGCGTCGTGCGGATTCACTAACTCGAAAGTACGCAGGTCCAGCTGAAGGTTATTCAGATGGTGTCCTATGTATTCTTGCGGAGTAGAGATTTCTCCTGCAGCCATGATGCCTCTTACCCTTTGTTGTTAATTACCGCCGGTGCCAGCATTTGTACCACCAGCACCGATAACCAGGTTATTCCGACCGGCCAGAAAACCGCCCCGAATAGACCCAACGCCACAATGAGCAAAATGATGGTCGCGAACACTTTGGCTATTTCACCCAAAGCGAAGCTCCACGCGACTCGCCCCGAAGCCGGGGTTTGCCCCTGCAGGCGCCAGGCTAAAAACAAAAACAACACGTTCGGCAGCCAGGCTGCCGCTCCGCCAGCTACAGCAGAGACGCCCCAGGTGACATCTTTCAGGGCAAAGAGTGCGCCGATGATGACGATTGTCACCAGCTGAATCATCAGCACTGTCCGGGCGAATTTTACACTGTAAAGAGACACTGACATGACGCTGATACTCTCCTGCCCCATTCGGGGTATGTCGCGTGTCGTATAAGACTGCCTTTACGCATTTGAGTCAAGCAGCAAAAGCCGTGCAAATTATACGGGCCGCACCTGCGATTTCAATCGGTAAGTAGCGAAAAGGTGAACAATTATTTAAATTTCTTTCCGGAGGGCTATTTTTCCAAACATCCCCCGGTAAGGATTCGCCTTTTCCCGGCTGAAAATTGGCTGGCGAGTTGCTTTTAAAGCGTGCTTTAGATCACATAATAAGCATTCGCGCCGCCAGGACTTTTCTCAGAACGCTAATTACATGCCGTTCATATCCGCGATAAAGCCATAAAAATCAGCAAGTTGAAAATATATTACCCGCCAAAAAAGCCTATTTTCACTGAAAACACGCTATTGACATCGAACTGTGCATGAGAATCGTGAAATTCATATTACGCACGCCAGGTAATTACCTTGATATATTTTCTGGCGTGACTATTTTTATTCCGTTAGTCCGCTATACAAGTGATCTTTGTGCTAACTAAATGTGAATTAAACGTTAAATGTAACAGAGCTTTTCGGATAATTTCCGTCGGCGTTTTTAACCTTCCGCCGTCAGAGGCTTAATGAAAATCCTTTATTATTAACGCATCAAATGCACTTTTTTTCACCAGTCAGCGGGATAAGACAAATCGCTGAAGCGGGTTAAATCCTTATCTATTTCAGGCCTATTGCTGACGGAGGATAACAAGGTGCCGGTCGCCTTCCAGCTGAGGAACCTGCAGCTTAATCACCTCATCACAGCGATAGCCGGCCGGTAAGCTGGCGATTTCATCATCCGGACGGACACCTTTAAGGGCAAAAAAGCGCCCTTCTGCCCCGGGCAGATGATGACACCAGTTAACCATGTCAGTCAGTGAGGCGAATGCCCGGCTGATCACGCCATCAAACGGTGGCTCTGCCGGGAAGTCTTCAACCCGGCTCTGCACCGGCGTAATGTTAGTAAGTCCTAACTCATGCTGTACCTGCCGCAGGAAACGCACCCGCTTACCGAGGCTGTCGAGCAGCGTAAAGTGCGCATCAGGCATCACAATCGCCAGCGGAATGCCTGGCAGGCCCGGTCCGGTACCGACATCAATAAAGCGCGAACCGATCAGGTGTGGTGCCACCACAATGCTGTCGAGTATATGGCGAATCAGCATCTGCTGCGGATCGCGCACTGACGTCAGGTTGTAGGCTTTATTCCACTTGTCCAGCAGGCCGACGTAGGCAACCAGCTGCTGTTTTTGTTGATCGGAGAGGGAAATCTTGGCTGCCTGTAGCAGCGAGGTGAGTGTGTTGATCACAGCGTAAGTCCAGTCAGCGGGGGCGAGTCGCCTCGCCCCGTTTCAGGTCAGGCGCTTTTGCGCAGCAGACCCTGTTTTTTCAGATAAATAAGCAGAATAGAGATAGCCGCCGGCGTGATGCCGGAAATGCGCGTCGCCTGGCCAATCGAGGTTGGCTTGTGGTCATTCAGCTTCGCGATCACCTCATTTGACAGGCCGTTGACCTGGCGATAATCCAGATCCACCGGCAACAGGGTATTCTCGTTGCGCTGCTGACGATCGATCTCTTCCTGCTGACGCGCAATGTATCCTTCATATTTGACCTGAATCTCAACCTGCTCTGCCGCTTGCTCATCGGCCAGCGCCGGGCCAAAGGTATCCAGCGTCATCAGGGTGAGATAGGTCATTTCCGGCCGACGCAGCAAATCTTCGCCACTGGCTTCTTTGGTCAGCGGCGCGCTGAGGACGGTGTTCACCTCGGCAACGCGCTCAGATTTAGGGTGTACCCAGATATCGCGCAGACGCTGACGCTCCTGCTCAATCGCTTCCAGCTTCTGGTTGAAACGCGCCCAGCGGGCATCATCGACCAGGCCCAGCTCGCGGCCAGTTTCGGTCAGACGCAGATCGGCATTATCCTCACGCAGCATCAGACGATACTCGGCGCGGGAGGTAAACATGCGGTACGGCTCTTTGGTACCGAGGGTGCAGAGGTCGTCAACCAGTACGCCGAGGTAAGCCTGATCGCGACGCGGTGCCCAGCCCTCTTTGTCGGCAGACTGACGCGCGGCGTTGAGGCCGGCCAGCATCCCCTGCGCGGCTGCTTCTTCGTAGCCGGTGGTGCCGTTGATCTGTCCGGCAAAGAACAGACCGTTAATGAATTTGCTCTCCAGCGTCGGTTTCAGATCGCGTGGATCAAAAAAGTCATACTCGATGGCATAGCCCGGACGTACGATCTTCGCATTTTCCATGCCCTGCATCGATCGCACGATCTGGATCTGTACGTCAAACGGCAGGCTGGTTGAGATGCCGTTCGGGTAAATTTCGTTACTGGTCAGCCCTTCCGGTTCAAGGAGATCTGATGCGCGTTACGATCGGCAAAACGCATCACCTTGTCTTCGATCGACGGGCAGTAACGCGGGCCGATCCCTTCGATGATCCCGGCATACATCGGGCTGCGATCGAGGTTATTGCGGATCACTTCATGGGTTTTTTCGTTGGTATGGGTGATCCAGCACGGCACCTGCTGCGGATGCTGAGCGGCATTGCCCATGAACGAAAACACCGGCATCGGGTTATCGCCATGCTGCGGCGCCAGTACGCTGAAGTCGATGCTGCGCGCATCAATGCGCGGCGGTGTACCGGTTTTCAGGCGATTAACCCGCAGTGGCAGGGCACGCAGACGTTTTGCCAGCGGAATGGAAGGTGGATCGCCTGCGCGACCGCCGCTGTAGTTATCCAGTCCGATATGAATTTTACCGTCGAGGAAAGTCCCGACCGTCAGTACCACGGTCTTCGCCCGGAATTTCAGCCCCATCTGGGTAACGGCACCGACTACCCGATCGTTTTCCACAATCAGATCGTCGACCGCCTGCTGGAAGATCATCAGGTTGGGCTGATTCTCCAGCGCAGTGCGGATCGCCTGCCGATAGAGCACGCGATCGGCCTGAGCACGGGTTGCCCTGACCGCCGGGCCTTTGCTGGCGTTTAGTATCCTAAACTGGATACCGGCCTGATCGATTGCGTGGGCCATCAGACCCCCCATGGCGTCCACTTCCTTCACCAGATGTCCTTTGCCAATGCCACCGATCGCCGGGTTACAGGACATTTGTCCAAGCGTATCAATGTTATGGGTGAGTAACAGGGTTTGCTGACCCATTCGGGCTGCCGCCATTGCGGCTTCGGTGCCCGCATGACCACCACCAATTACGATGACGTCAAAAGGATCCTGATAAAACATGAAGTGGTACCTCGGTTGATAAACGTGCCGGATCGTCGTCCTGGGGCGTGGATTCTACTCAAATTCCGTCTGGGGTGAAAGCCGCGGGATCGTCCGGTTTTAAAAGAAAGGATCTTAGATCTGTATATGATCTTTCTGTTAGATCTCTTATTAGGATCGCCGGTTTCTGTGGATATGTGCCAGAACACCCGTCAAAACAGGGGATTACCCAGGATCACTAGCTGTTAATGATCGGTGATCCTGATCCGTATAAGCTGGGATCTAAATGGCGACTTATACACAGCTCAAAAAGCATACTATGGTTATTCTTTGGATAACTACCGGTTATACGCAGTAAAAGAGGGTAGTTATCCACAAAATAAACGTCTGCAAAAGGACAAAATCAGCATCTTCCACTGGGGATCGTCACTATTTCACGATCCCCGACCAGTCTCAGATCGCGTTTTTCCACGTCATGACCCAGGCCTCAGCCGGATCTTCCGGGATCTCATGCTCCAGTACGTCGATTTCCAGTCGATCACCGATCCGCTGTGCGCCCTGGGCGATCAACAGCGTCTCGATCTGACGAATCGCCCCGCAAAACAGGTCATATTCATGATTGCCGAGACCGACGGCACCAAACCGGACCTGAGAGAGATCGGGCTGGCTTTCACTGATAGCCTCGAACCACGGTTGCAGATTGTCGGGAATTTCACCTGCGCCATGGGTTGAGCAGACCACCAGCCAGATGCCTTCCTGCGGCACCTCATCCAGCGCCGGGCCGTGCAGCATCTGCGTTGAGAAGCCTGCGTCCTGTAATTTTTCTTCCAGATGCTCAGCAACATACTCGGCGCTGCCCAAGGTACTGCCACTGATTAAAGTAATATCGGCCATCTTGCTCTCCTGGACATTAAGGCGGGCATTGTACGCTGTGATCAAGCGGTGATCCACCTGTGGAAAACAGGGTTAATAGATCGGGAGAGGTGAACGCAGCCGTTGTCAGCCGCTGCATTCGTCCGGGATAAGGTTGTGCACAGGAGAAGTGCGATCAGGGTTTGATGGTCCGCATGATCGGGTTTTGCAGAGAGATCAGGGTTTCTGTTGATTGAATTTCATCAATGGTCTGGATCTTGTTGATCAGCACCTGTTGCAGGGCATCAATCGAGCGGCACATCACCTTAATAAAGATGCTGTAGTGGCCGGTGGTGTACCAGGCCTCCACCACTTCATCCAGCGCGTCCAGCTTGCTCAGCGCCGCCGGATAATCGCGGGCACTCTTCAGAATGATGCCGATAAAACAGCAGACATCAAATCCCAGCTGGCGCGGATCGATGTCGACGCGGGTGCCCAGTATAATGCCGGCCTGCTTCATCTTCTCTACCCGCACATGGATGGTGCCGGGGCTGACGTTAAACTGTTTTGCCAGTTCGGCGTAAGCGGTACGCGCGTTATCCAGCAGGGCATTCAGAATGCCGCGATCCAGATTATCAAGCTGCAGATGTTCGGCCATGGCCATCCTCGTTGGGCTGCTTTGAATTGAACAAGGGAGAATGTGCAGCAAAAGCGCGGTTCAGGCAACAACCGGCAGCGACGGGCGCCGCTGCCAGGTAACTTAGCGTTTACGCCAGACGGTAACCTGCGCCAGCGTGTGCTGGAACTTGCGCGCCGTTTCACGGATCACAAACGGCATCTCCTGCGGCGTATCCAGCAGTTCAAAGTCGGCCGCCAGCAGCCGTTGCAGCGCCTGTAGCGTCGTCAGCGCCTCACCATTTTCACGTACGCCGCCCAGCCAGTTCTCTTTAGGCGTATACGCTTCCAGCCAGGTGTAAGGCGAGGAGAGCAGCAGAATGCCGCCCGGACGTAGCATCGGCGTGACATCCTGCAGGAAGCGCGCAGGCTGGCGCAGGCGATCGATCAGATTGGAAGCCAGCACCAGATCGTAGCGGGCCGGTTGCGGTTTGAGGTTACAGGCGTCGCCCTGCACAAACTGAATGCGCTGCGCCAGATCGCCATCCAGCCCGAAATCTTTCAGACGCACCTGGCGATACTCTACCAGATCGCCCTCCTGCGGCACGACATAACGGAAATCTTCGCCGCTGGTCAGTTGCAGCGCCACGTCAATAAAGCGCGCCGAGTAATCCATGCCGGTAACGCGTTCAAAATGGCGGGCCAGCTCAAAACTGGCGCGTCCGGTGGCGCAGCCGATATCCAGCGCTTCAGCGTGTGACGTGGTGTAATTCAGCGCCAGTTTTACCAGGCTTTCGGCGTAATTATCGACCCCAAAATAGCGCGGGCCATACTGGAAATCGAGATACTGCGACACCATGGCGTCGGTTTCGTACGGATTCAGCGTCATGCTTTCCTGATGGCGGGAGACCACGTAGCGGAAACCGGCGTGCTGGAAGAAATGTCGGCGGAACGCATAACGCGCCGATTTGAGCGCTTCGTTGCCGGTCGAGATCCAGCTGCCGCCTTTAATCAGCGAATGCTTGCCATCAAAGGTCGGGGTGGAAAAGTCGTCGTACAGCGGATGGACTTTAAAGCCTTCAAAGCCGTTAGTCGGCGTGGTGGTCCACTGCCAGACGTTACCGACGATATCGAAGAACTCGCCCTGGGCGAACTGATCGACCGGGCTGGAAGAGGCCCAGTATGCCAGATTGATATTGCCAGGTGCCCGCTCCCACTGCGGCTGATCGCCGGCGACCTGTTCACGCAGCTGATACCACTCCGCTTCGCACGGCAGCTGGATAGCCATTCCGCTCTGGTCGGCTTTCCAGCGACAGAAGGCGGCCGCTTCCAGCTGGTTCACTTCCGCTGGCCAGTCCCACGGCATCGCCACTTCTTCACACATCAGACGCAGCTTAAGCTGATCGGGCATCGCTGGCGTGCCGACCCAGAACGTTGGCTTCTCCGCCTGGGCAAACTGGCACCAGCCCCAGCCTTCATCATCCCACCAGCGGGCGTCCTGATAGCCGCCTGCGCTGACAAACTCAAAAAACTCGGCGTTACTGACCAGCATCTTGCTGGCTTTGAACGGCTGCAGCGTGATCTGCTGGCTGCCATATTCGTTATCCCAGCCGTAGGTATCGTCGGTTTTGCCCAGCGTAACGCGACCGCCCGGCATCGGCAGCAGACTGTTGACCGGCACATCCTGGCGCTGATGGCGCGCCAGCGGACAGACTGGCCAGGCCGGCTGCGGCGTCACCCAGTCAACCGGCAGTTGCCGGATCAGCACGCTGGACGTTTCCAGGTGAATACGCTCATGCTCGATCCCCATCAGGATCACCCAGGCCGGGCTGTCCCACTGGATCGGTAAGCTCAGCGGCATCGTCTGGATCAGGTCGCTGACCACTGCTTTGACCCGACCACGATAGTCACGTACCGCGTCGATAGTGGGCCACTCATAGTGGCTGTCATTGAGATCGTCCCAGCTCATCTCATCGACGCCAATCGCCATCATCGCTTCAATACGATCGTCGAGGCGCGCCTCAATGTAGCGACCGGCCATCAGCTTATTAATGTAGAAGGTGGCGGTATGACCAAAATAGAAGATCAGCGGATGACGCAGCGGAATGGCTTTGGTAAACCAGGCCTGCGAATCAGTCAGGCAGGTAAACAGACTTTCGTACTGCTCCCAGGTCTGGAGGAAGTAAGTCAGCAGTTCGGCACGTTTTTGTTCAATATTCTGGCCGGAGAGCAGTAAGGTTCGCGTCGGCGCAGGCAGATCGCGATGGGGTTGGACGGTCGTCACAAGGTGCTCCAGATTGCTGTGTGAAAAAATGGCAGTGATTCACTATAGCAAAGAAGCATTTCTGCCTGATGACTTAACGCCGCCAGTGGCGCAGCAGGCGGCTTTTCATACCGGTATCGAAGCGCCAGATATGGTCGAAGATGCGCATAATGCCGGGCTTGCCGTGGGTCGACATCGCCACGGCGTGAAAACGTTGCTGATTGTGTCGCTGGCGCTGTTTGATGGCGCTGATCACCTCTTCCGGCAGCCGCTGGGCGATAAAATCGGAGACGATCACCGCGTCCGCCTCCTGCCAGACCGGTCCTTCCATGCGCTTAACCACGGCCGTGAGACAGGCGGCAAGATCGGTGCCGCCACGAAAACGCTGGCTGAGGAAGCGAATAGCCTGCTCAAGTCCATCATCACCGGTCAGCTCATAGCCAATCACCTCATGGGCGAACAGCATAATGTAGCAGCGACGACGATCGGCCAGCGCCACCTTCAACAGTGCCAGGCAGAACGCTTTGGCGCAGCGCTCGTTGAACCCGCCCATCGAACCGGAGGTATCGACGCAGACAATAAACGGTCCGCGCGGCTGCTCTTCATGATGCTGGTGGCTGACCGGTCGCTGGGTCACTTTTTCATGCCAGGCATCGCCCTGCAGCTTGTAGGTCAGCAAGCGTTTCTCTACCAGCCGGCGGTAAAATTCCAGCTCCAGCTCGCTGATGCTCAGCGCAGCCAGCTCCGGTGGCAGCAGGCGCAGCACATCATCGCTCTGATGAATGCCGCTGACCTCTTCCGGTACCGCCGCTGGCTCGTGAACCAGCTGATGAAATGCCTCCATCGGCGCATCCTGTGACGGCACCGATTTCGCTTCCCGGCTGCGGCCGAGCTGTTGTGCCAGCTTCAGCAGTTCCGGCTGCTGCGCCAGAAAATCACCGTACTGCAGCATCAGCTGGTAGTCGCCTGGCTGCAGTGAAGTTTTGCTCATGTCCCACAGCCGGCCTGCCGCCGCTTCGTCATCGTCGCTCAGCATCGGTGCCAGCTGACCACTCAGCGCCATACGCTGCAGCAGTTCCGCCATCAGACGTTCGCGCTGCTGCTCCAGCAACTGCTGATTCAGCGTCAGGGTTTGCAGCGTCAGGCTGAGCCGCCAGCGCTGTAAAAACAGCGTATGCTGCGCACTGCTGAGATGATGGATGTCGGTGTGTTGCAGTAGCCGGCGGGCTTCATCAATAAACGGTGAAGGCAGGCGTTCCAGCGTTTGTAGCGTGTCATCGAGCTGCTGGCTGAACTGACGATCGCTGAGCAGCTGCACCCGCTGGAACAGCTGAAACTCCTCCGCCAGCACGGCGGGTACCGGGGTGGCCTTCAGCTCAGCGTTGATCTCCGCTTTCCAGCGCGGCACATCGCGCAGCAGGGCTTTTTTCAGACCGGGGAATTTTTCAAAAAACAGTGCCAGTTGCGCCGACGCCAGCAGAGCGATGATCAACTCTTCAATCAGTTCCGTTTCGCCAATTGAGAGCAGCGTGCTGAGCGTCTCCAGTGAGATCATTTACGCGCCTGTTTCAGCTGTTCCGCCACATCCTGCAGGCTGGTCTCAACCCGCGCCAGCCAGTCATCGCTGATAAACAGACAGCGCTGATGCTGGCTGAACAGGTGACGCTGGCTGCGTAACTCACTTTCCAGCGTATCCAGCGCCTCGATAATTTCGCCGGGTAGCTGATCGCTATTGCTGGCGCCAGGCAGTGTCAGCCGTGAGGATTGCAGGCTGACGTCACGTATCGCCAGGCAGTGCTGCGCATCGACCTGTAAATCCAGCGTCTGCGCGAAGCCGATGCCGTTGAGCTTGCCGCGTATCTCGCCGCCTTTTTGCAGCCACTGATGCAGTGCGTCGCGGGCGATCACCAGATGCGTGACCTGCATATCATGCAGCGTCAGTGGATGTTGCAGCATCAGCGTCAGCTGCTCGTCGGTAAGATTTTCCGGCAAATCGTAATAGGGTTTGCGGCTGAACATACCGCTGTGCTTCTCCAGCGTGATCGCCTGCGCCATGCTCTGTTGCTGCTGCAAGGCCATCCGGCGCGCTTTGATCTGTTGCAGCCTGAGTAGCATCGGCTGCTGTTGCCAGGCATGCTGGGTCATTAACAGGTCAATTTCACGTTCCAGCAGCTGCATTGAGGCGACATCGTGCCACAGGCAATCTTTCAGCAGGATCAGGTCGATTGGCGCGATGGCGTTGCGGCCGCTGTAAAAGGCGCTGGCCTGCAGCAGGTGAATGGCTTTTTTCCAGCGCCGGTCAGAAATGTAAGGGGCCGCTGGCTGGCTCTCCAGCTGCTGACGCAGTTGATAAATCAGTTCAAACACCGCATCGGGTAAACTGACCTGGCTGATGCCAAGCTGCCACTGGGCATACTCTTCATCGCTGATGCGCAGCGATTCGGCCACCGGATTGGCATTTTCATCCTGCTGATGCGTCAGCATGCTGCGGAAGTTCTGCTTTTCATGCACGTTGTCCAGCCATAAGCGGATCAGCATCCGGTCATACAGTGCTTCCAGACCGCTGTCGGCTTCCGGCAGTTCGTTGGAGGCGGTGACCAGCAGCCGCATCGGAATTTTTTCTTCGCTGTCGCCGTTGCGGAAGCGGCGTTCGTTAATCGCAGTCAGCAAGGTGTTCAGAATGGCCGGACCGGCTTTCCAGATCTCATCGAGAAAGACAATCTCCGCGTCGGGCAGATAGCCTTTGGTCAGGCGCTGATAGCGACCTTCATCTTTTAGCGCCTGGATCGACAGCGGGCCAAACACCTCTTCAGGCGTGGAGAAACGGGTCATCAGGTATTCAAAGGCGCGGGCGTGCTGAAAGGCATATTTGAGGCGGCGGGCAATCAGACTCTTCGCAATGCCAGGCGGACCGAGCAGGAACACGCTTTCACCGCTGAGCGCGGCCAGCAGACAAAGGCGAATAGCATGATGCCGTTCATACAGGCCTTTTTCTAACGCGTTGCTGAGGCGAGAAATTCTTTCTGCCAAAAGATGGGGTTGAGCCATAATCACATCAATGTCCTTACGATCGTCGGGCCGCCGCGCTTAAGCAAGCGCCTTACTCTATAGATAATGATGCGTGAAAGCGTTGATAGCTGTCAGCTTTTTTGTTTCAGAAGATTCGGTTAACGGGAAAGCGGCCATAAGCCGCGGTTTCTGAGGTAAAAACCGCCGCATTCCGCCGGTGGTCAGGTTAACCGGGTATAGGAATTTTCGGCAATACGTGCATACTGTGCGCTTTTTGATGGCTTGAGCGAGGGGTTTTTGCGCCTCTTAGACTCCAACAAAAGATAACTCTATGAGCTCGGATAATAAGCAGTCACTTGGTGGGCTAACGCTGGCCGCAATTGGTGTTGTCTATGGGGATATCGGCACCAGTCCGCTGTATACCTTGCGTGAATGTCTCTCCGGCCAGTTCGGCTTCGGCGTGGAACGCGGCGCGGTATTTGGCTTTCTGTCACTGATTTTCTGGCTACTGGTGCTGGTGGTTTCACTGAAATACATCAGCTACGTCATGCGGGCCGACAACGCGGGTGAAGGGGGAATTCTGACCCTGATGTCGCTGGCGGGCCGTCATACCGGTGCCCGCGCCACTGCGGTGCTGGTAATCATGGGCCTGATTGGCGGCAGCTTCTTCTATGGCGAAGTGGTGATCACGCCAGCGATTTCAGTGATGTCGGCGATAGAAGGACTGGAAATTGCCGCTCCGTCGCTTGATCCCTTTATCGTGCCGCTGTCGATTGCGGTGCTGACGCTGCTGTTCGCGATTCAGAAACACGGAACCGGCATGGTCGGCAAGCTGTTTGCGCCGGTAATGCTGCTGTGGTTCCTGGTGCTGGCGATCCTCGGCGTTAACGGCATCATGAAGAACCCTGAAGTTCTGCAGGCGCTTAATCCCACCTATGCGGTTAACTTCTTCCTGCAATATAAGTCGATCTCCTTCTTTGCACTGGGCGCCGTCGTACTGGCGATTACCGGCGTAGAAGCGCTGTATGCTGATATGGGCCACTTCGGTAAAATCCCGATCCGGCTGGCGTGGTTCTCCGTGGTGCTGCCGTCACTGGTGCTCAACTATTTTGGCCAGGGCGCGCTGCTGCTCAGCGATCCCAAAGCGATTAAGAACCCCTTTTTCCTGCTGGCGCCGGACTGGGCGCTGATCCCGATGCTGATTCTGGCGACTCTGGCGACGGTAATCGCCTCGCAGGCGGTAATCTCCGGCGTCTTCTCGCTGACGCGCCAGGCGGTCCGTCTCGGGTATCTGCCCGGCATGCGGATCATTCATACCTCGGAGCGTGAATCGGGCCAGATCTATATCCCGATGATCAACTGGGTGCTCTATTTCGCGGTGCTGATTGTGATTATCAGCTTTGAACACTCCAGCAATCTGGCGGCGGCCTATGGCATTGCGGTGACCGGTACTATGGTGCTGACCTCAATTCTCTCCTGCACCGTGGCGATTAAAAACTGGCACTGGCACAAGCTGGCGGTTGGCGTAATCCTGCTGCTGATGCTGTTTATCGACGTGCCGCTGTTTACCGCCAACCTGGTCAAAATTTTCTCGGGTGGCTGGTTGCCGCTCTGCCTCGGCCTGGTGATGTTTATCATTATGACGACGTGGAAAAGTGAACGTTTCCGCCTGCTGCGCCGGATGCATGAGCACGGCAACTCACTGGAGGCGATGATTGCGTCACTGGAGAAATCGCCGCCGGTGCGGGTACCGGGCACCGCGGTCTATATGTCGCGCGCACTGAACGTGATCCCCTTTGCCATGCTGCATAACCTCAAGCACAACAAAGTGCTGCACGAACGGGTAGTGCTGTTGACGCTGCGTACTGAGGATGCGCCTTACGTGCACAATGTGCGGCGGGTGACGATTGAGCAGCTTTCGCCGACGTTCTGGCGCGTGGTGGCCAGCTATGGCTGGCGCGAAACGCCGAACGTGGAGGAGATTTTCCACCGTTGTGGGCTGGAAGGGCTGAACTGCCGGATGATGGAAACCTCTTTCTTTATGTCGCATGAGTCGCTGATTATCGGCAAACGGCCGTGGTATCTGCGGTTGCGTGGCAAGCTGTTCATGGCGCTACAGCGCAATGCGTTACGCGCCCCTGACCAGTTTGAGATCCCGCCAAACCGGGTGATCGAGCTGGGCACCCAGGTCGAGATCTAACCTGTAAAACCCGCCTTATCGGCGGGTTTTTTATTACCAGCGCAGCGTGACGCACAATCCGCTGCCGGGGCGCTGGCTGAACGCCAGCTGCATCGCGTGCAGCTGAGCGATGTTCCGCACGATCGATAATCCCAGCCCGCTGCCACTCTTCTCCTGACCGGGCGGTCGCCAGAAACGCTCGCCTAACCGTTGCCGATCGGCATCGCTCAGGCCCTCTCCGTTATCCTCGACGGACAGGCTGTTGGCCGCGAGCCGCACATCCACTTCACTGCCGGCAGGGGTATAGCGAATCGCGTTATCCAGCAGTTGCGTACCAGCAACGAGAGCAACAGCGGATGGCCCTGTATCACCGGTTCGGCTTCTGCGTGCAGACGTAAGGTTACGCCGGCTTTATCCGCCAGCGGCAGTTGCGCCGCCAGCGTCTCCTGCAGCGTCTGTTTTAACGATACCGGTTCAAAGGCGCTGCGGGCATCATCCGCTTCCACCCGCGACAGGGTAAGCAGCTGATCCACCAGCCGGGTAGCGCGCGCAATGCCGCTATCCAGCTGTTTCAGCGCATGGGTTCGCATCGTTTCATCGTCGACGGCCAGCTGAATCACTTCGCTTTGTACCTGCAACGCGGCCAGCGGGCTGCGCAGCTCATGCGCGGCATCCGAGGTAAAACGCCGTTCACGTTGCATCATTGCGCTGATGCGACTGAACAGGCCGTTCAGCGCGAGGATCAGCGGCTGCACCTCTTTCGGCACCCGTTCGGCCTGCAAAGGGGTGCCGTCATCCGGTGCACGCTGAGCCAGTTGCTTCGCCAGCTGCTTTAACGGACGTAATTCCGACCAGACCAGGCTGATGAGCAGCAGCAGCATAAAAGGCAGCGCGATCAGCCAGGGTAATACGCTGGCCTGCATCAAATCTCCGGCCATCTCATCGCGATATTCCCTCTCCTGACCGACCACCACGCGAAACTGTTTGTCTGGTGTGGTCAGCCAGACAAAACGCCAGCGGTCATCATCATTGGTGAGCTGGCCATCATGAAAACCCTGGTAGTCCGCTTCAAACGGCAGGTATCTGCCATTATCACCATCGTTGAGCACCTGCCGGCCATCATGGGTGAAGACAGCAAACGCCAGCGCGTCATCATCCTGATCGCCACGGTGGTGCCGCAGCAGCTGTCGGGTTTTTGGCAGGGACGGTGCATCTAGCGAGGCGTAATCGAGGGTCAGCAGGCGCTTGGCCAGCAGCATCTGCTGGGTATCGAACAGCTCATTAATGGTGTCACGCGTCTGATGCCATGCACTGAGGCTGGCACTGGCCCAGCAGATGCCCAGCAGCAGCACAAAACCGATGCCAAGCCGCAGAAACAGACTTACCGATCGCATTCTGTCGCTCCCAGGGTATAACCCACGCCGTGCAGAGTGCGGATAAACTGACTGCCGAGTTTCTTACGCAGGTGATGAATATGCACTTCCACCGCATTGCTGGAGACGTCGGCGTCCCAGCTATACAGTTTTTCCTCCAGCTGGCTGCGGGTCAGCACCCGGCCAGGGTTGCGCATAAACAGCTCCAGCAGCGCCAGTTCCCGACTTTTCAGCTCAATCGCCTGGCCGTCGCAGGTAACGCTGTGGCTGTCGGGCTTCAGGACCACGTTGCCATGACGCAGCTCTGGCTGTAGCTGACCATGCCGGCGACGGATCAGCGCCTGTAAGCGAGCAGCTACTTCGGTCAGAGCGAACGGTTTGCAGAGATAATCATCCGCGCCCATCTGCAGCCCTTCGACTCGCTGATCGAGCGCATCACGCGCCGTCAGGATCAGCACCGGTACATCCTGCCCTTGCTGACGCCACTGTCGCAGGATATCCAGTCCGTCCCGTTCGGGCAGTGACAGATCGAGGATCACCGCATCCCACGGCGCGGCGTTTAACGCCTGAAATCCGGCCTCGCCGGAGGTAAACCAGTCGACGCTAAATCCCAGCTTACCCAGTCCCGCTTTAATCCCGTCGCCAATTAAGCGATCGTCTTCTATCAGTAAAATACGCATCATTTCTCCCTGCGGTGATAGCGCTTTATACGAAGCAGACTGCCGCTTGTACAGCGCATTTCGGCGAAAATGGCTTATTTTTGCTTCTTAAGAAGCTGTTAAGAACCTTATGGTCAACTAGGCTCAACAAAACGAAACACATCATGGAAAAGAGGTGACAAAATGAAAAAGCACGCTGCAATTTTAGCTGTCGTTATGCTGGCTTCTGCCCCGGTTTTTGCTGCTCAGCAAGGCGGCTTTGTCGACCCCAATGCCCCGGCGGCGCAGGTTCAGACCCGACAGGGTGGTTTCAGCGCTGACCACACCAGTGTGGTGACGGTGAAGCAGGCGGAAGAGATGAAGGATGACAGCTGGATTACCGTACGCGGTAAGCTGGAAAAACAGATCGGCGATGAAGATTATCTGTTCCGCGATCAGACCGGTACGATGAAAGTCGAAATCGACCATAAGCACTGGAACGGCCAGACTATCTCGCCAAAAGATACCGTTGAGCTGACCGGTGAGCTGGATAAAGATTTCAACAGCATCGAAATGGACGTTAAACAGGTTAAGAAACTGCCTTAATCGTCCACTACGGGACCGCATCAGCGGTCCTTTTTTCTGCCCTGCTGCCCGCCTTAATTCAAATTTCCCGCCGCGTAAGCGAAACGTTTCGATAGCGATCACAAATTTCAGCTTCGCCGATTGAGTTGCTGGCGGCTTTTCATACACTCCTGTCAGCGAAACGTTTCGCTGTGGAGTGAAAAATGAAAAAAGGTCGCTTGTTAAACGCTGAACTCTCTCATGTGATTGCCCGCCTGGGACACACAGATACGCTGACGATTGCCGATGCCGGTTTGCCGATCCCGGCAGGACCGCAACGCATCGATTTAGCCCTGATACCGGGTACGCCCGATTTTATCGCGGTGGTAAAGGCCGTCACGCTTGAGATGCAGGTAGAAAGCGCCCTGATCGCGGAGGAGATTAAGCAGCACAATCCGCAGCTCCATAGCGCACTGCTCGCCGTGCTCGAAGCCTTGCAACAGCACCAGGGAAATACCATCACCATCCGCTACACCAGCCATGATCAATTCAAACAACAAACGCAGCGCAGTCAGGCGGTCATTCGCAGCGGAGAGTGTTCTCCGTTTGCGAATGTCATCCTCAGCGCCGGTGTGACCTTCTGAGGCCGCTATGCAACCTTTACTGCAGCTCAACGGCATTGAAAAATCGTTCCCTGGGGTAAAAGCCCTGAAGGGTGCCTCACTGAATGTCCAGGCAGGACGCGTCATGGCGCTGGTGGGTGAAAACGGCGCCGGCAAATCTACCATGATGAAAGTGCTGACCGGGATATATCAGTTCGACGCCGGTTCGCTGCACTGGCTCGGCAAAGAGACCCGTTTCAATGGCCCTAAAGCGTCACAGGAAGCGGGCATCGGCATTATTCATCAGGAACTGAACCTGATCCCCCAGTTAACCGTGGCTGAGAATATTTTTCTCGGTCGCGAATTTGTTAACCGCTTTGGCCGCATCCAGTGGGCGCGCATGTATGCCGAAGCGGATGCGTTACTTAAGCGGCTTAATCTGCGCTTCAACAGCCACAAGCTGGTCGGCGATCTGTCGATTGGCGATCAGCAAATGGTCGAAATTGCCAAAGTGCTGAGCTTTGAGTCGCAGGTGATCATCATGGATGAGCCGACCGATGCGCTGACGGATACCGAAACGCTGTCGCTGTTCCGGGTGATCAACGAACTGAAAGCGCAGGGCTGCGGCATCGTCTATATCTCACATCGTATGAAAGAGATCTTTGAGATCTGCGATGACGTCACGGTGTTCCGTGACGGCCAGTTTATTGCCGAGCGTCCGGTCAGCGAACTGACCGAAGAGAGCCTGATCGAAATGATGGTCGGTCGCAAACTGGAAGATCAGTATCCTCATCTGGATCAGGCGCCAGGCGAGGTGCGGCTGAAAGTCGATAACGTCAGCGGTCCCGGCGTGCATAACGTCAGCTTCAGCCTGCGCAAAGGTGAAATTCTGGGCATCTCCGGACTGATGGGCGCGGGCCGTACCGAACTGATGAAAGTGCTGTATGGCGCGTTGCCGCGTTATCAGGGCAGCCTGTGGCTCAGCGGTCGGGAAGTGGTGACGCGTTCGCCGCAGGATGGCCTGGCTAACGGCATCGTCTATATCTCGGAAGATCGTAAGCGTGACGGCCTGGTGCTGGGCATGTCGGTCAAAGAGAACATGTCGCTGACCGCGCTGCGCTATTTCAGTCACGGCGGCGGCACGCTGAAGCATGCGGCTGAGCAGCTGGCGGTGGGTGACTTTATCCGGCTGTTCAACGTGAAAACCCCCTCTATGGCGCAGCCGATCGGGCTGCTTTCCGGCGGCAATCAGCAGAAAGTGGCGATTGCCCGCGGCCTGATGACCCGTCCCAACGTGCTGATTCTTGATGAGCCAACCCGTGGCGTCGATGTTGGCGCGAAAAAAGAGATCTACCAGCTGATTAACCAGTTCAAAGCCGAAGGGCTGAGCATCATCCTTGTCTCTTCTGAAATGCCGGAAGTATTAGGAATGAGTGACCGCATCCTGGTGATGCATGAAGGCCGTTTAAGCGGCGAATTTACCCGTGAAGAAGCCACTCAGGAGAGCCTGATGGCCGCCGCCGTAGGCAAGCAACACAGCGAGGATTTAGTGGTATGACGACCCAATCTTTACCTGCCAGCCGTCGCTGGTTTAGCAAAAGCTGGTTACTGGAACAAAAGTCGCTGATTGCGCTGATGGTGTTAATTGCCGTGGTGGCGAGTCAGAGCCCGAACTTCTTTACCGTAGCCAACCTGTTCAACATTCTGCAGCAGACCTCGGTGAACGCCATTATGGCGGTTGGCATGACGCTGGTGATTCTGACCTCGGGTATCGATCTCTCGGTGGGCTCGCTGCTGGCGCTGACCGGGGCGGTAGGCGCGTCGCTGGTCGGCATGGAAGTGAATGCGCTGGTGGCCGTGGCGGCGTCTCTGGCGCTCGGTGCAGCGATTGGTGCGCTGACCGGCACCATTGTGGCGCGCGGTAAGGTGCAGGCATTTATCGCCACGCTGGTGATGATGCTGCTGTTGCGCGGCGTCACCATGGTCTACACCGACGGCAGCCCAATCAGTACCGGTTTTAATGCCAACGCCGATCTGCTGGGCTGGTTTGGTATTGGTCGTCCGCTGGGTATTCCTGCCCCGGTATGGCTGATGGCGCTGGTATTTATCGCCGCCTGGTACATGCTGCACCACACCCGTCTCGGCCGCTACATCTATGCGCTGGGCGGCAACGAAGCCGCGACCCGCCTCTCCGGTATCAATGTTAATCGCGTCAAGGTCATCGTCTATTCACTGAGTGGCATGCTGGCTGCGCTGGCGGGCACCATTGAGGTGGCGCGTCTCTCCTCGGCGCAGCCAACGGCTGGTACCGGCTATGAGCTGGATGCGATTGCCGCTGTGGTGCTGGGTGGTACCAGCCTGGCGGGCGGTAAAGGACGTATTGTCGGCACGTTGATTGGTGCCCTGATCCTCGGTTTCCTTAATAACGGCCTGAACCTGATGGGCGTCTCTTCGTACTACCAGATGATCGTTAAAGCGGTGGTAATCCTGCTGGCGGTGCTGGTGGATAATAAAAGCAGTAAATAACTCTGACCTTTACACAGGATGAAATGATGAAAAAGTTAACCGCACTGGCCATGATCCTTGGCGCTACGCTCAGTACCAGCGCCATGGCAAAAGAGACCATCGCGCTGGTGGTATCGACCCTCAATAACCCGTTTTTTGTTTCGCTGAAAGAGGGCGCACAAAAAGAAGCCGACAAACTGGGCTACAACCTGGTGGTGCTGGATTCGCAGAATAACCCGGCAAAAGAGCTGGCGAACGTACAGGATCTGACGGTACGCGGTACCAAACTGCTGCTGATCAACCCAACCGATTCTGACGCGGTCGGCAACGCAGTGAAGATGGCTAACCAGGCCAACATCCCGGTTATCACCCTGGACCGCGTGGCCGCGCAGGCACAGTGGTCAGCCACGTCGCCTCTGATAACCGTTTTGGTGGGAAAATGGCCGGTGATTTCATCGCCAAAAAAGTCGGCGAAAGCGCCAAAATTATTGAGTTGCAGGGCATTGCCGGCACCTCAGCCGCCCGTGAACGTGGCGAGGGATTCAAACAGGCTGCTGATGCCCACAAATTCCAGATCCTTGCCAGCCAGCCGGCTGACTTTGACCGGACTAAAGGCCTGAACGTGATGCAGAACCTGCTGCAGGCCCATCCGGACGTGCAGGCTGTGTTTGCGCAGAATGATGAAATGGCGCTGGGTGCACTGCGTGCGCTGCAGACTGCCGGTAAAACCGATGTGATCGTGGTGGGGTTTGACGGCACCGCTGATGGCGTGAAAGCGGTAGAAGGTGGCAAACTGTCTGCGACCGTGGCACAGATGCCAGACAAAATTGGCATGATCGGCGTTGATACCGCTGATAAAGTGCTGAAGGGTGAAAAAGTGAAGGCGATCAATCCGGTCGACCTGAAGCTGGTCACTCAATAACTCAAAGAAAAGCAGGGCACTGCGCCACCCTCCCGGTGGCGCACTTATTCCGGACTCCCCTAATGAGCAAAAACGCAAAACTGGCCGTTCTTGGCAGCATCAACGCTGACCACATCCTTAATCTGGCGCACTTTCCTCGTCCCGGTGAAACGGTGATCGGGCAGGATTACCAGATTGCGTTTGGCGGTAAAGGTGCCAATCAGGCCGTGGCCGCAGGGCGTGCTGGCGCGGATATCGCTTTTATCGCCTGTGTGGGCGCGGATGACATTGGCGAACGTATTCGTCAGCAACTGGCCCGCGACAATATTGATACTGCTCCGGTAGAAGTGGTGGCGGGCGAGTCGACCGGGGTGGCGATGATTTTCGTCAACCGTGAAGGCGAGAACAATATCGGCATCTATTCCGGCGCTAACGCCGCCTTAACGCCCGACTGTGTGGCGCGCCATCAGCAGGTGATCGCCGAGGCTGACGCGCTGCTGATGCAGCTGGAGTCACCGCTGGAAAGTGTGCTGGCAGCGGCGCGTTTCGCCAGAGAACAGCAGACTCAGATGATCCTCAACCCGGCACCGGCTACGCCGCTCTCCGATGAGCTGCTGGCGTTGATCGACATCATTACCCCGAATGAAACCGAGGCGGAAATTCTGACCGGGATTGCCGTTCACAACGATCAGGACGCTGCCCGGGCTGCGGCGGCACTGCATGCCAAAGGCATCGATACCGTACTGATTACGCTGGGCCGGCGCGGTGTCTGGTTGAGTGAGCAGGGCCAGGGTCAGCGTATTCCGGGCTTTAGCGTTAAGGCGATTGATACCATCGCTGCGGGCGATACCTTTAATGGTGCCTTTATTACCGCGCGACTGGAGCAAAAACCGATGCAGGATGCGGTGCGCTTTGCGCATGCCGCTGCGGCTATCGCCGTAACCCGATCCGGCGCGCAGCCCTCCGTGCCGTGGCGCGCGGAGATCGATGATTTTTTGCAGCAGCAGGATTAAGCGCTTGGCCACCATGAAAGATGTCGCTCGCCTGGCGGGCGTCTCTACCTCCACCGTTTCGCACGTCATCAACAACAATCGCTTTGTCAGCGAGGGCGTGCGGGAGAAAGTCGAACAGGCGATCCGCAGTCTGAACTACGCCCCCTCGGCGCTGGCGCGCAGCCTGAAGATCAACCAGACCCACACTATCGGCATGCTGCTGACCACCAGTAGCAACCCGTTTTATGCAGAAGTGGTGCGCGGCGTTGAGGACAGTTGCTATCAGCGTGGCTACAGCCTGATCCTGTGTAATACCGCCGGTGATGAGGAGCGGATGAATCGCAGTCTCGAAACGCTGATGCAAAAGCGCGTCGATGGATTGCTGATGATGTGTACCGAAAGTCATCTGCCGTCGGCGGACATTCTCAACCGTTATCCCTCTATTCCAACCGTGATGATGGACTGGGCACCGTTTGAAGGTCGCGGCGACATCATCCAGGACAATGCGCTGCTGGGCGGTGAGCTGGCAACTCAGCACCTGATCGACAGCGGCTATACCCGCATCGCCTGTATTGCCGGCCCGCAGGACAAAACCACCGCGCGGATGCGGCTGGAAGGATTTCACAATGCGATGGCGAAAAGCGGTCTGGAGGTGTTGCCGGGTTATGTGGTCAACGGCGACTTTGAATTTCAGGGCGGTTACAACGGGATGATTGAGCTGCTGGCGCTGGAAACGGTGCCGCAGGCGGTCTTCACCAGTAACGATGCGATGGCGGTCGGGGTTTATCATGCGTTATATCAGGCGGGTTTACAGATTCCGCAGGATGTCGCCGTGATGGGCTATGACGATATTGAGCTGGCGCGTTATCTTTCTCCGCCGCTGAGTACCATTCATCAACCTAAAGATGAACTGGGCGAACTGGCGATTGATACCTTAATCCATCGCCTGCGCGATCCCGACGCCAGCCAGCAGACGCTGGTGCTGACGCCGGAGCTGGTGGCGCGGGGCTCAACTTAAGCCGTCTTCTTCTTTTTCTTATCGCGGTTGGTAATCAGATTCCGTCCGTCGCCGTTTTTCAGCAGCATAAAGGTCAGCGCTGACAGCACCGTTACCACGCCCATGGTCAGAAATGTTGCGTGGAACTGTGCAACGGTGCTGGTTTCAAATTCCTGATAGAAGCGCAGGACGGCGGCGCTTACCGCGACACCAAAACTGATCGCTAACTGCTGTGTCACGGCCAGCACGCTGTTACCCCCGCTGGCGTTATCGTCATTCAGGTCGGCGAGGGTGATGGTATTCATCGCGGTAAACTGAGTCGACATTGCCATGCCGAGAATAAACAGCGGCAGTAATAACAGGATTATGCCTTCCTCGGGTGACTGCAGAGAGAAAGTGGCAATCAGGATGCCGATAATGACGGTAATACCGACCAGCAGACGGCGATAGCCTAACCAGCGCAGCAGTTGTGTCACCGTCGACTTCGCCAGTATCGACCCCACGGCGGTAGGAGCCATCATACAACCGGCGATAATCGCCGAATAACCAAAGCCCACCTGCAACATCAGCGGCATCAGGAACGGCACACAGCCGGTGCCCAGACGTGAAGCGATATTCCCGATGATGCCTACCGAGAAGGTGCGGGTTTTAAACATCGGCAGATTAATCAGCGGGGAGGGATGGCGGCGCGCGTGCACTATATAGAGAAGCAGCAGAACGATCCCGCCGAGTAATACCCCGCCCGCCAGCCAGGCTGACACAATACGCTCACCAAACAGTTCAATCCCTGTCGAGATCATGACCAGCCCCAGACCAAACAGTAAAAAGCCGAAGAAATCGAAGCGGCGTTTTGGCGTGGTGAAGTCCGGCATATATTTGCGGGCATAGAAGATGCCGAGTATGCCGATGGGAATATTAATCAGGAAGATCCAGTGCCAGGTGGCGTAGGTCACCATCACACCACCCAGCAGCGGACCCAGTATCGGACCGACCAGTCCCGGCATGGTGACAAAATTGAGCACCGGTAGTAGTTCGCTGCGCGGATAGGCACGCAACAGCGCCAGGCGCGCAACCGGCATCATCATGCGCCGCCCACCCCCTGTACGATACGTGAGGTCACCAGCATAGAGAGCGTGGGTGACAGAGCACAGGCCAGCGAACCGAGCGTGAAGAGGGAGACCGCAGCGATAAACACTTTTCGGGTGCCATAGCGATCGGCAAGCCAGCCGCTGACCGGGATCAGCATTGCCACAGTCAGGGTATAACTGATTACAGCGGATTGCATGGCCAGAGGAGAACGTTCAAGGCTGGTGGCGATAGCGGGCAGGGCGGTGTTGAGAATAGTGGCATCCAGTGCCTGCATGAAAAATGCCATGGCAGCAATCCATGGCAAACCGGCCATGCTGCGCGCGGATTTTATCATTGAGCGTCCTTCTTAGGGTTATCCAGCGAGAAGAATGAAAAAGAATAGCACCGCCAGCGCAACGCGGCAGGCCTGTTTTTTCCGCTTTACGGGGATTTCTGTGCGTTATTCGATCATCAAATGGCGGTTTTTAAGGCGTTCGTTTAAAAAAAGCGCGCTTAGCAAATTTATTTAAAGAAACGCTTGTCAGCCTCCGGAAACTCCCTATAATGCGCCTCCACTGACACGGAACACCGGCTTACGGAGAAACGGGTCAGCA
>MIEI01000001.1 GCA_002095305.1 Pantoea brenneri | reverse complement strand
ATACCCGTAACACCTTGAGAATGTTACAACCACGGAGGCGCATTCTAGAGATTTTACTCAATGCGTCAACAACTATTTTGTCGGGCTGAAACGATCGCTGTAAAAAGCAACGTTTTCAGCCCGGCGACGCGGTTAAACAGCGGAAAAAGTCTTAACGCGCTTTGGCACCGCGACCGTAAACGGCACGATAAACTTTGAAGCGGCCGGTTTGCGCCAGCACTTCGTGACTGCCAAAGGTTTCATCCAGCACCTGCGGGTAGGGCAGGAAGGCGTTAGCACGATACGCAGCTCGCCACCGGTATTGAGATGCTTCACTGCGCCGCGGATCAGCGTCTGTGCCGCATCCAGACTGGTCTGGGTGCCTTCATGGAACGGCGGATTCGAGATAATCATGTCGAAACGGCCGGTCACGTCCGAGAAGACGTTACTGGCGAACACTTCGCCTTCCAGACCGTTGGCGGCCAGCGTCGCTTTACTCGCTTCAATTGCCGCGGCGTGCACGTCGCACAGCCACAGACGGACTTTTGGTGAACGCGCCGGCAACGACGCGGCAAGCACTCCGGCACCACAACCGATATCCAGCACCTTGCCTTTGGTATGTGCGGTGAAGGTCGAGAGCAGCAGTGCACTGCCGCTATCCAGGCCGTCGCGGCTGAACACGCCCGGCAGGGTATGCACGGTCAGATCGTTCAGCTGATAGGTATGACCAAAGGCGCTGGCGTCGAAGGTCGGCTGCCGATCAAGGCGGCCGTGATAGAGGCCACAGCGACGTGCGCTGTCGATCTTCTCCAGCGTGACCCACTGTTCCAGCATCCCTTCGGCACTGCGCACGCCGCTGCGGTTTTCACCCACCACGAACACATCGCAGCCCACCGGCAGCAGTGACAGCAGGTTTTGCAGCTGGAACTGCACTTCCGGTTTGTTCTTGGTCCAGAAATAGACCAGCGTATCGCAGCCCTGCACATCTTCCGCCTGCGCAACCAGTCCATAACGCGCCTGTTCGCCCATACGGTGGCTCAGGTTTTGCCAGTGATGATATTGCTGGGTATGCACCCGCGAAGAGGCGGTTTCCAGCTGAGCGGGCAGGTCATCCTGCAGATCGCCAGCAAATAAAACATGGCGGGCGGTAAATTCATCACTGTGGCGCAGAATGACTTCGCTGGCCGGGGTAAAAGCAGACATGTGGGGCTCCTGTAAGATCTGAGCGGGGATTATAGTGGTTTGTTGGCGCATGTTCGATGGGTTTGCTAGCATAGCGTCGCATTCAGGCAGCAGAACAGGTAACACCATGACGTCCAGGCGCGACTGGCTTTTACAGCAAATGGGAATTACGCAGTATCAGCTGCGCCGCCCGCGCGTGCTTCAGGGCGAAATTGCCGTCACGCTGGCACCGGAGACGCAGCTGATTATCGTGGCTGAGACACCGCCCGGCCTGCACGAACCGCTGATGCGCGACGTGCTGCATACGCTTAATCTGCAACCGGCTCAGGTGATGACCGTGACGCCGGATCAGCTGCAAATGCTGCCGGAGACGCTGCATTGCGCAGGATGGCTGCTCGGCGTTGAGAGTGAACAAACCTTTAACGGCGTGGCATTAACCAGCGCTTCCTTCAATGAACTGATCAGCAGCGGCGCCGCCAAACGCGCGCTCTGGCAACAGATGTGTAACCATGACAGCCATCTCTTTTCTCACCCCTGACGATCGGGCGCAGGCCTTCGCCATCGAGTGTCGTAGTCACGCCTTTCCATGGAGTGAACAGACCTTTGCCAGAAATCAGGGCGAACGCTTTCTTAATTTGCGGCTCGACGTCGACGGTCAAATGGCCGCCTTCGCCATCACTCAGGTGGTGCTGGATGAAGCCTCGCTGTTCAACATTGCGGTCGATCCCGCCTGGCAGCGCCGGGGATTTGGCCGCCAGCTGTTACAGCATCTGATTGATGAACTGATTAAACGCGACGTGCTGACGCTGTGGCTGGAAGTGCGGGCTTCAAATCTGCCCGCCATTGCGCTCTACCAGCAGCTGGAATTTAACCAGGTCAGTCGTCGCCCAAACTATTATCCCACTGCCAGCGGTCGTGAAGATGCCATCATCATGGCGCTGACGCTGTAGCGGTGTTAAGGAGCTTTGATGTCAGATAACTGGGATTGCATCCTGTTTGATGCAGACGATACCCTTTTTCACTTCGACGCCTATGCCGGTTTGCAGCGTCTGTTCGCCGGCTACGACGTGCAGTTTACCGATCAGGATTACGCCGACTACCAGGCGGTTAACAAGCCGCTGTGGGTCGATTATCAGAACGGTACCATTTCAGCGCTACAGCTGCAGACTCAGCGTTTTAATCACTGGAGCGAAAAGCTCAGCGTAGCGCCGGAGGTTCTGAACAGCGGTTTTCTCAGCGCGATGGGCGAGATCTGCACCCCGCTGCCGGGCGCGGTCAGCCTGATGAACCGGCTGCATGGCCGGGTGAAGATGGGCATCATCACCAACGGTTTTACCGCGTTGCAGCAGATACGGCTGGAACGTACCGGTTTTCGTGACTATTTTTCCGCGCTGGTGATCTCAGAGCAGGTGGGCGTGCCGAAACCGGCCGCAGAAATTTTTGATTATGCGCTGAAGCAGATGGGCAACCCGGATCGTCAGCGGGTGCTGATGGTGGGGGATACCCCGGAGTCAGATATTCTCGGCGGGATCAATGCCGGTCTGAAAACCTGCTGGCTCGATCACGGCACCCGACCGCTGCCGCAACATATCCATCCGACCTGGCAGGTCAAATCGCTGAACGAGCTGGAAGCGCTGCTGATCGGCTGACGGAAGCCGCCTCGCAAATCTAAATTGGCAGCATAAAAAAGGTCCGCATAGCGGGCCTTTTCGTTTTATCTTTACCGCAGCCGGAGCGTTACTCTTTCTTCTCGTCGTCCTCATCGCGATCCTCTTTCACCGGTGTGCTGGCGGTGAGCAGGAACGGCGATTGCTGCCAGCGGGTACGGCGATGGCGCAGCAGGGTGCGGGAGAGAATAATGCCGATCGCCAGCGCCAGCAGCATCATCAGGCGCAAAATATTGGTGGTGTTATCCACCTGACGCGATTCGGTGACCAGCACGTGGGTATCGAGCGTAACGCGCAAAAAGCCAAGCGGGCCGTCGTTACCCGCCAGCGGCTGCACAATCTGATGATTGAAGTAGCTGCCAGCGCGTTTGCCGTCCAGCGCCAGCCGGTCGCGCACGTTGATGTTTTCACCGCTGTGCGCCACTAAGCTGCCGTCGCCGTCATACACCGAGGCGTCGAGAATGCGGCTGTTAGCGGTCATCTGATTGAGAATGGCTTCAATCTGGTTGCGGTTATTTTCGCTGTTGTCCATCAGGGGCTTCAGGCTGAACGCCACCTGATTGGTCAGGGTATGCGCCAGCTCCTCAACCTGTTCAGACCGTGCCATTTGATGGCCGAGACTGAACCAGGAGGCACCCTGCATCAGGGCCACCAGCAGTGCCATTGAGATCAGAACGATCACCGTGCGATGTAAGCGAAATTTTAGTGCGGTTTTAGCCATCAATAATCCGTGTCACGTCACAACAGAAAGCCTGGAGATTATGTTGCCAGAAGCGGCGCAGACAAGGTAGCCTCTTGCGTGGTTTTGTTGTCCCTACAGGAGCTGTGATGCCAAATCGTTTAACCTGGTGCGATCTGCCCGCCGATGTTTCCCTCTGGCCGGGTTTGCCCCTTTCCCTTAGCGGTGATGAAGTGATGCCGCTGGATTATCGCGCTGGCCGGACTGGCTGGCTACTGTATGGCCGCGGGCTGGATAAGCAACGGCTGACCGATTACCAGCACCGGCTGGGTGCGGCGATGGTGATCGTCAGTGCCTGGAACGTAGATGAATATCAGGTGATTCGCCTGGCTGGCTCGCTGACGCCGTTCGCCAGCAGACTGGCGCACGACGCCGGACTGGACGTGGCGCCACTCGGCAAAATCCCGCACCTGAAAACGCCGGGCCTGCTGGTGATGGATATGGACTCGACCGCCATTCAGATCGAGTGTATCGATGAGATTGCAAAACTGGCTGGCAGTGGCGAGCTGGTGGCAGAAGTGACCGAACGCGCGATGCGCGGCGAACTCGACTTTACTGCCAGCCTGCGTCAGCGGGTGGCGACCCTGCAGGGGGCCGATGCTAATATTCTGAAGCAGGTGCGCGATGCGCTGCCGCTGATGCCGGGCCTGACTACCCTGACGCAAAAATTACAGGCGCTGGGCTGGCAGGTGGCGATTGCCTCGGGCGGCTTTACTTATTACGCCGAATACCTGCGCGATAAGCTGCATCTGTCGGCGGTAGTGGCCAATGAACTGGAAATTCGCGACGGCAAACTGACCGGCAACCTGCTGGGTCCGATTGTCGACGCACAATACAAAGCCGATACGCTGAAAAAGCTGGCGCAGCGTTTTGACATCGCGCCGGAACAGACCGTCGCGGTCGGCGATGGGGCCAATGACCTGCTGATGATTAAAGCCTCAGCGCTGGGCATTGCCTACCATGCTAAACCTAAGGTGAATGAGCAGACTGCGGTCACCATTCGCCATGCCGATTTGATGGGGGTGTTCTGCATCCTCTCCGGCAGCCTGATCCATGAAGAGCGTTAACTGAGGTATTGATTTGGCCAAAGCGGCAAAACGCGCATTTGTGTGTAACGAATGCGGCGCAGACTATCCACGCTGGCAGGGGCAGTGCAGCGCCTGTCACGCCTGGAACACCATCACCGAGGTGCGGATTGCCGCCTCGCCTGCTGCGGCGCGTAACGAGCGTCTGAGCGGCTATGCGGGCAGTGCCGGTACCAGTCGGGTACAGAAGCTGTCCGAAATCAGTCTGGAGGCGCTACCGCGCTTCTCGACCAGCTTTAAAGAGTTTGACCGGGTGCTCGGCGGCGGCGTAGTGCCGGGCAGCGCCATTTTAATCGGCGGTAGTCCGGGTGCCGGTAAATCGACCCTGTTGTTGCAGGTGATGTGCCGCCTGTCGGAAGGGATGAAAACCCTCTACGTCACCGGGGAAGAGTCGCTGCAACAGGTAGCGATGCGCGCCCATCGTCTGGGATTACCCACCGAAAACGTCAATATGCTGTCGGAAACCAGCATCGAGCAGATCTGCCTGATCGCCGAGCAGGAGCAGCCGCAGCTGATGGTAATCGACTCGATCCAGGTGATGCACATGGCGGAGATTCAGTCTTCGCCGGGCAGCGTGGCGCAGGTGCGAGAAACTGCCGCCTACCTGACGCGCTTCGCCAAAACGCGCGGCGTGGCGATCATTATGGTCGGTCACGTCACCAAAGATGGCTCGCTGGCCGGTCCTAAAGTGCTGGAGCACTGCATCGACTGTTCGGTTCTGCTGGATGGCGATGCCGACTCCCGCTTCCGCACCCTGCGCAGCCATAAAAACCGATTCGGCGCGGTCAACGAGTTAGGCGTTTTCGCCATGACCGAGCAGGGAATGCGTGAAGTCAGCAACCCGTCGGCTATCTTCCTGTCGCGCGGCGAAGAGGTCACTTCCGGCAGCTCAGTGATGGTGCTGTGGGAAGGGACGCGTCCGCTGCTGGTGGAGATTCAGGCGCTGGTAGACCATTCGATGATGGGCAATCCACGTCGCGTTGCGGTCGGGCTGGAACAGAACCGTCTGGCGATTCTGCTGGCGGTGCTGCATCGTCATGGCGGCCTGCAGATGGCGGACCAGGATGTGTTCGTTAACGTGGTTGGCGGGGTCAAGGTGACCGAAACCAGTGCCGATCTGGCGCTGATGCTGTCGATGGTATCGAGTCTGCGCGATCGCCCGTTGCCGCAGGATCTGGTGATCTTCGGCGAAGTGGGGCTGGCGGGCGAAATCCGTCCGGTCCCCAGCGGTCAGGAACGAATTTCGGAAGCGGCGAAACATGGCTTTAAACGCGCCATTGTGCCGGCTGGCAATGCGCCGAAAAAACCGATCGATGGCATGCAGGTTTTCAGCGCGAAGAAGCTGGCCGACGCGCTGGCGATTCTCGACGATCTGTAATGCGGCTGGCGTCCGCTGATGGCTTGCCGTCAGCGGGCGAGGGCGGCGCGTTCAACCTTATACGCATTCACGCAGGAGGCACGACATGTCGTCGTTTGATTATCTGAAAACGGCCATTCGCCAGCAGGGCCACACGCTGCAACAGGTCGCTGATGCCAGCGGCATGACCAAAGGCTATCTGAGCCAGTTGCTCAACGCCAAAATCAAAAGCCCCAGCGCGCAGAAACTGGAAGCACTGCACCGCTTTCTCGGACTGGAGTTTCCGCGCCGTGATAAAACGGTCGGCGTGGTATTCGGCAAGTTTTACCCGCTGCACACCGGCCATATCTATCTGATTCAGCGCGCCTGTAGTCAGGTGGATGAGCTGCACATCATCATGGGCTATGACGAGCCGCGCGATCGCCAGCTGTTTGATAACAGCGCCATGTCGCAGCAGCCGACGGTCAGCGACCGACTGCGCTGGTTGCTACAGACCTTTAAATATCAGAAAAACATCCGTATCCACGCCTTTAACGAGGAGGGGATTGAGCCGTATCCGCACGGCTGGGACGTCTGGAGTGAAGGGGTCAGCGCGTTTCTCGGCGAGCACGGCATCGCGCCGGATTGCATTTACACCAGCGAAGCGCCTGATGCGGAGATGTATCAGCAGCACCTGGGGATTCGGACGGTGCTGGTCGATCCCGACCGATCTTTCATGAGCATCAGCGGCGCGCAGATCCGTCAGGATCCGTTCCGCTTCTGGGAATATATCCCGACCGAAGTGAAGCCGTTCTTTGTCCGCACCGTGGCGATACTGGGCGGGGAATCAAGCGGCAAATCGACGCTGGTGAATAAGCTCGCTAATATTTTCAACACCACCAGTGCCTGGGAATATGGCCGCGACTATGTCTTTTCGCACCTCGGTGGCGATGAAATGGCGCTGCAATATTCGGACTACGACAAAATCGCGCTCGGTCAGGCGCAGTACATCGATTTCGCGGTAAAATATGCCAACAAGGTGGCGTTTATCGACACCGATTTCGTGACGACCCAGGCGTTCTGCCTGAAGTACGAAGGGCGCGAACATCCCTTTGTTCAGGCACTGATCGACGAATATCGCTTCGATTTAGTCATTTTGCTTGAGAACAATGTGCCGTGGGTGGCGGATGGATTGCGCAGTCTGGGCAGTTCAGTCGATCGTCGCGAATTCCAGTCGATGCTGGTGACGATGCTGCGTGAAAACAATATCGATTTTGTTCATGTGCGTGAGGATGATTACGACACCCGTTTCCTGCGCTGCATTGAACTGGTGAGAGCGATGCTGGGCGAGAAGAACGCCCAGCCGTGATCGAACCAGGGGGAC
This sequence comes from Pantoea brenneri, assembly GCA_002095305.1. Taxonomy (GTDB): domain Bacteria; phylum Pseudomonadota; class Gammaproteobacteria; order Enterobacterales; family Enterobacteriaceae; genus Pantoea; species Pantoea brenneri. The sequence goes on along the minus strand of MIEI01000001.1, from coordinate 138,130 downwards.
CGGCGCGGCCCCCCTGGCGGACAGATTAATAGACCATCACGACCTTGCCACGCATATGGCCTTCCAGCACCCGCTGATGGGCCGCTTTGAGCGTTTCAACGCTTAAGCCCTGCAGCGTCTCACTCAGCGTGGTTTGCAGCTTACCTTCATCCAGCAAGGCTGCCACGGCATCCAGAATTTCACCCTGGCGCGCCATGTCCGGCGTGTTAAACATGCTGCGGGTGTACATCAGCTCAAAGTGCAGCGCAGCGCTTTTCAGCTTCAGCTGATCCATCGACAGCGGATGCTCGTTCTCAACGATGGTGCAGATGTGGCCCTGCGGCGCAATCAGCTTCGCCATGGTTTCCCAGTGACCGTCGGTATCGTTGAGGCAGAAGATATAATCGACCTGCTTAATCCCCTGTTTCTCCAGTTCACCCGGCATATCTTTGTAGTTAATCACCAGATCGGCACCGCGATCGCGGCACCACTGCGCCGAATCTTCGCGGGAGGCTGTTGCAATGACTTTCACCTTGCTGTGCAGCTTCGCCAGGGGGATCGCCAGCGATCCGACACCGCCAGCGCCGCCCACGATCAGCAGCGTTTGATCCGCGGTCGCCGCGTCGAGATTCAGTCGCTCAAACAATCCTTCCCACGCCGTCAGTGCCGTCAGTGGGATCGCCGCCGATTGCGCCCAGTCGAGGCTCTTCGGCTTGTGGCCAGTGATACGTGAATCGACCAGCTGCTCGGTGCTGTTACTGCCGGCACGGGTCAGATCGCCGGCATAGTAGACTTCATCGCCCGGCTTGAAGTTGCTGACTTTGCTGCCAACTTCCAGCACTACGCCGCTGGCATCCCAGCCGAGAATACGCGGTGCCTGCAGCCCGTTTTTGATTGCGCCTTTGTGAACTTTGGTATCGACCGGGTTGACCGAGGCGGCTTTGACCTCAACCCGCAGGTCGTACTCGCCTGGCGTCGGGGTTTCGGGGAAGATTTCAATGAAGTTCTCAGGACTCTCTGGATTAACAGCAATAGCGCGAATAGACATAGTGGATCTCCTGTGTTGTTACGCTAAGTGTAGAACCTGGATTTAGCGGTGATAAGATGGACAATCTTTCATAGAGTGTTCGTCTGAGGTGAACAATGGCGTTTCGTCAGTGGCAGGACATGGCTCTTTTCGCGCTGGTGGCGGAGTGCGGCAGTTTTACCGGCGCGGCGGAACGCGCCGGTTTGCCAAAATCGAGCGTCAGCCAGCGCATCAGCCAGCTGGAGCACCGACTCGGCATCCGGCTGCTGAATCGCACCACCCGCCAGCTCAACCTGACCTTTGCCGGTGAGCGCTATCTGCTGCACTGCCAGGAGATGATGCAGGCCAGCGAACGTGCCGATCAGGCGATCGCCAGCCTGCGTGAAAACCCCAGCGGCCGGCTGCGCATCACCAGCCCGGCGGGCATCGGCGCAACCCTGCTGGCGCGCTGCAATGCGGAGTTTTTACGGCTCTATCCCGATGTGACGCTGGATATTTCGATCTCAGATGATATTCGCGATCTGGTGCAGGAGGGCTTTGATGTGGCGCTGCGCACCGGTCAGCCGCAGGAGTCATCGCTGATTGGTCGTCGGGTCGGTTACTGCCAGCGGCTGCTGGTGGCCTCGCAGCACTATCTTGATCAGCATCCACCCATTATTCATCCGCAACAGCTTTCTGCCCATCGCTGCATCGCCCATCGTGCCTGGAATGAATGGGTATTACAGCGGGATGAGGAATTTTATCGCTGGCTGCTGCCGCCCGCGCATCTGACCGATAATCTGATCTATGCCCGTGAGTCGGCGCTCGGCGATGCCGGTATCACGCTGCTGCCGCGTTTTCTCACCGATGGAATGATGGCGGACCCGCGTCTGGTGCCGGTGCTGCCGGAGTGGCAGATGGAAGGAAATGAGCTGTGGCTGGTCTATCCGGGACGTAAACTCAATTCCCCGGCGCTGGCACGCTTCGTGGAGTTCGCGCTGCACTCGCCGGTGTTCAGGGAGTTTTATCGTTAATCGAGCAATAAAAAAGGCGGCATTGCTGCCGCCCTTAACACTGTTCTGTTACTTAATTATACGCTTGTACTTGATACGTTTCGGCTCCAGCGCTTCAGCGCCGAGGGTGCGCTTCTTGTACTCTTCGTATTCAGTGAAGTTACCTTCGAAGAATTCGATGTTGCCTTCATCCTGGTAGTCCAGAATGTGGGTCGCGATGCGGTCGAGGAACCAGCGGTCATGCGAGATCACCATCGCGCAGCCTGGGAACTCCAGCAGGGCGTTTTCCAGCGCGCGCAGGGTTTCGATATCCAGGTCGTTGGTAGGTTCATCCAGCAGCAACATGTTGCCGCCAACCTGCAGCAGCTTGGCGAGATGCAGACGACCACGCTCACCGCCCGACAGCTCACCGACGCGTTTACCCTGATCGACGCCTTTGAAGTTAAAGCGGCCGACGTAGGCGCGGCTTGGCATTTCGGTGTTGCCGATACGCATGATGTCCTGACCGCCGGAGACTTCTTCCCACACGGTTTTGGAATTATCCATGCTGTCACGGAACTGATCCACTGACGCCAGTTTGACGGTATCGCCCAGCACAATGCTGCCGGAATCAGGCTGTTCCTGACCGGACATCATGCGGAACAGCGTCGATTTACCGGCGCCGTTCGGACCGATGATGCCGACAATCGCCCCTTTCGGTACGGAGAACGAGAGATCGTCGATCAGCACGCGGTCACCGTACGATTTACGCAGATTGCTGACTTCCAGCACTTTGTCACCCAGACGTGGGCCAGGCGGAATAAACAGTTCGTTGGTTTCGTTACGCTTCTGGTATTCGGTGTTGTTCAGCTCTTCGAAGCGCGCCAGACGGGCTTTGCCCTTAGACTGACGGCCTTTAGTGCCCTGACGAACCCACTCCAGCTCTTTCTCAATCGACTTGCGGCGGGCCGCTTCAGAAGAGGCTTCCTGCGCCAGACGCGCATCTTTCTGCTCCAGCCAGGAAGAGTAGTTACCTTCCCACGGGATGCCTTCGCCACGGTCCAGCTCCAGAATCCAGCCGGCAACGTTATCAAGGAAGTAACGGTCGTGGGTAATCGCCACCACGGTGCCTTCGAAGTCGTGCAGGAAGCGTTCCAGCCAGGCGACAGATTCGGCGTCCAGGTGGTTGGTTGGTTCGTCGAGCAGCAGCATGTCTGGCTTTTCCAGCAGCAGACGGCACAGTGCGACGCGGCGACGTTCACCCCCGGAGAGAGTGGCGATTTTCGCCTCCCAGTCTGGCAGACGCAGCGCATCTGCCGCACGTTCCAGTTGGGTATTCAGGTTGTGGCCATCATGTGCCTGGATAATCTCTTCCAGACGGCCCTGCTCAGCGGCCAGTTTGTCAAAGTCCGCGCCCTCTTCGGCATACAGCGCATAGACTTCGTCGAGGCGTTTTAACGCGCCAACCACTTCAGACAGCGCCTCTTCAACGGACTCGCGCACGGTATGTTCGAGGTTAAGCTGCGGCTCCTGCGGCAGGTAGCCAATCTTGATGCCAGGCTGCGGACGCGCTTCCCCTTCGATATCTTTATCGATGCCGGCCATGATACGCAGCAGGGTGGATTTACCCGCGCCGTTCAGGCCGAGTACGCCGATTTTGGCGCCCGGGAAGAAGCTAAGGGAGATGTTCTTCAGGATGTGTCGCTTCGGCGGAACGACTTTGCCGACGCGGTGCATGCTATAGACGAATTGAGCCACGTTGTATTGAGCCTCTGGGTCTGTTGGTCATTTGGATGATGTCGAAGTTTAGCCTTTTTCACCGTCTAATCACAGCCGGGCCGCGGCGAATATTCCGATGCGTGCCGCAGTTCGGGATAACTGTTTGATTTCCGCACAACCCCGACACTATGCTGCTTTTTTGCCTTAAAAACCGGGAGAGTGACGATGAGAGTATTGATCGCAGCAGATGAACACGCCTGGGGCGGACTGATTCCGTCTATTCGTCAGCGGCTACCGGACGTGGAGTTTGTCGCCTCGGCAGGCCACGCCGCCGAAAGTCTCGCCGGCTTCGATGCGTTGATCCCCGGCATGTGCAAAGTGGACGCGGCGCTGCTGGCGACCGCCGATCGCTTAGCGCTGATCCAGCAGGCGGGCACCGGGCTGGAGGGGATCGACATCGCGGCGGCGAAACAGCGCGGCATCATGGTCGCCAATGTGCCGTCCGACAGCTCAGGCAATGCCGATTCGGTGGCGGAACTCGGTATCTGGATGATGATTGGCCTGGCGCGTCGCTATCACGAAATCGCTGATTGCCTGGCGCAGCAGCAGCTGGGCCAGCCGGTCGGCCTGGGATTGAAGGGCAAAACGGTCGGGCTGGTCGGTTTAGGCGGCATCGGCAAAGCACTGGCGGCGCGGCTCAGGCCGTTTGGCATGCGGATGATCGGCGTCAGGCGTGAAGCCGATGCGGCTTTCGCTCACCAGCACGGCCTGGCGTGGCTGGGTGACATGACTCAACTGCCGCAGCTGTTGCAGCAGGCCGATTTTGTGGTGCTCAGCCTGCCGGATAACCCGCAGACTCACCAGATTATTGACGCCACGGCGCTGGCGCAGATGAAACCGCAGAGCTTTCTGATCAACCTTGGTCGCGGTGGATTAATCGACAAAGCGGCCTTTCTCAGCGCGCTGAAAAACCGGTCGCTGGCCGGGGCCGGGCTGGATGTATTCTGGCAGGAGCCGCCCGATCCGCAGGATGAGGTGTTTCGCTATAACGTCATCGCCACGCCGCACATTGGCGGCGTCACAGATATCTCTCTGGCGGGCAACCTGAGCGGAGTGTGTGACAACCTGCGCCGCCTGCGTGACGGCGAAGCGGTGGCAAACCGCTGGGCGTGAACTTACGGCAGGCGCAGCGGAATCGCCTGTTGTGCCAGCCAGTCCTGCAGCGCCTGATCGGGCGCGCTGTCACTGACCAGCAGATCAAAGCGGCGCAGTTCGGCGATGCGGGCCGGCAGCACCTTGCCATATTTGCTGCTGTCAGCCACTAAAATGCACTGACGCGCCCGCAGCATCGCGTGGTGCTTCATCGCCAGCTCATTGGTGTTGTAGCAGGTTGCACCCTGATCTTTGTCGATCCCGGCCGCCGAGATAAACGCCAGCGTCGGACAGAGATCGTCGAGGATCGAATGGCCGCCGATCGGTGTGAACAGCGCATTATCCGCGTGGAACTCGCCGCCACTGAGGATCACATTGCAGGCCGGTTTCTCCTTTAACGCCAGGAAGGTATTCATAGCGCAGCAGATCGCGGTAAACGGCAGGGTGTCCGGGATCGCATCGACGATATAAGGCAGGGTGGTGCCGCAGTCGAAAAATACCGTGTCATTTTCGCCGATCAGGCTAGCCGCAGCCTGGGCCAGCCGCTGTTTTCGGGCGGCATTCTGACCGTGCTGATCGGTAACAAAGTAGTGGCTGGCGTGGCTCTTCGGGTCGCTGACGATATAGCCGCCCAGCAGCACCACGCTGGAGGCGGGCTCGCTAAGATCGCGGCGAATGGTCATTTCTGACACGCCAAGCAGTTGAGCTGCGTCTTTCAGATGCAGTTTATCGGTGCGTTTAAGCGCCTGAGTCAGCTTGTGGATACGTTCGTCGCGCCGGGTTTCCATGGTCATCTCTGTCTGTTCAGTATCCTGCTGGGCTGATTGAGGGAGCCGGAAACCGGCGTAATCATCGCGACAAACCTAACAGATTTTAAGGAGTTGCGTCCTCTCCGCCAGGCTGATTTTCAATCTTACCTGCAACGGCTAAACCCCGCAAACCTCATCCGCTACCGTCCGGCGGTGATATCAAACCGGCCAGGCGGCGTCCGGCGCGGTGGTGTCCGGTAATGTCTGATTGTTACAATCGTAACACGATGGGCGGCCGTAATTCGGCATATATTGGCAGAACTGCGCCTTCAGGATGTGGTTTTTATCACATATTTAACCTTTTAGAATTGTTATTGTTAATTTTATAACATTTGATGGTTAAAAAACATCCGGGAGAAAACAGTCATGGATATCGCGGTCATCGGCTCAAACATGGTCGACCTGATTACCTATACCAACAGCCTGCCGAAAGCGGGCGAAACCCTTGAAGCACCCGATTTTGCCCTTGGCTGTGGCGGAAAGGGGGCTAACCAGGCGGTTGCTGCCGCCCGAATGGGTGCGAAAGTGATGATGGTCAGCAAAGTGGGCGACGATCTGTTTGCGCCCAATACCGTGGCGAATCTGCAACAGCAGGGCGTGGATACCCGCTTCGTCACTACGGCGGCGGGCACTTCAAGCGGTGTGGCGCCGATCTTTGTCGACGATCGGTCACAGAACCGCATCCTGATTATTAAAGGTGCCAACCAGCAGCTGAAGCCGGCCGATATCGACGCCGCCGCTGAGGCGCTGAAAGCCTGCCAGCTGATCATTCTGCAGCTGGAGATCCCGCTGGAAACGGTCTATTACGCCATCGATTTTGCCCGTCAGCATCAGATCAAAGTGATCCTGAACCCTGCGCCAGCGGTGGCCGATCTCGACATCCACTACGCCTGCAAGTGTGACTTCTTTATGCCTAATGAAACCGAACTGGAGATCCTCACCGGTCTGCCGGTAGCCAGCGATGAGGAGGTGATCGCTGCCGGGCGGTCGCTGCTGAAGCGCGGTCTGAAAAACCTGATTATCACACTGGGCAGTCGCGGTTCGGTATGGATGAACGGCGATACGGTACACCGGGTGGCGGCAACGCCAGTCCGGGCGGTCGACACCAGCGGTGCCGGCGATGCCTTTATCGGCTGTTTTGCCCACCTGCTGGTTAAAACCGGCGATATCGCGGCCGCCATGACCCAGGCTTCGGCCTATGCCGCCTGCAGCGTGACCGGACGCGGCACCCAGCGCGCCTATCCCGACGCAGAGGGTTTTCAGCGCTTTCTTAATCTTCACTGAGGTGATGCTATGCAACAGAAAATTGTTCAGCAATCGGATGGCTACCTGAATAAAACGCCGCGCTTTCAGTTCATTCTGCTGTCGTGCCTGTTTCCGCTGTGGGGCTGCGCTGCCAGCCTTAACGATATCCTGATTACCCAGTTCAAAAGCGTCTTCGCCTTAAGCGATTTTGCCAGCGCGCTGGTACAGAGTGCCTTTTACGGCGGCTATTTTCTGATTGCGATCCCGGCGTCACTGGTGATCCGCAAAACCAGCTACAAGCTGGCGATCCTGACCGGGCTGGCGCTCTACATCCTGGGCTGCGTGGCGTTTTATCCCGCCTCGCACATGGCGACCTACACCATGTTTCTCGCGGCGATCTTTGCCATCGCCATCGGCCTGAGCTTTCTGGAAACCGCGGCCAATACCTACAGCTCAATGATTGGGCATCGGGATCACGCAACTCTGCGGCTCAACATCAGCCAGACGTTCTATCCGATTGGCGCACTGATGGGCATCGTGCTGGGTAAATATCTGGTGTTCCAGGAGGGGGACAGCCTGCAGAGCCAGATGGCGACCATGACCGCTGAACAGGCGCATGCGTTTCGCCTGACGATGCTGGAGCATACGCTGGAACCCTACAAATATCTGGTGATGGTGTTAGTGGTGGTGATGCTGCTGTTTATGTTCACCCGCTATCCGCGCTGCAAACCGCAAAGTAACGAAACATCGCTGCCTTCACTGGCGGAGACCCTTCGCTATCTGGCGACCAACCGTCACTTTAAACGCGGCATCGTGACGCAGTTTCTCTATGTCGGGATGCAGGTAGCGGTCTGGTCGTTCACCATTCGTCTGGCGCTGACGCTGGGCGCAGCCAATGAACGTCACGCCTCTAACTTCATGATCTACAGTTTTATCTGCTTCTTTATCGGCAAGTTCGTGGCGAACTTCCTGATGACCCGTTTCCGCGCTGAAAAAGTGCTGATCGCCTATTCGGTGCTGGGGGTGCTGACGCTGGCTTATGTGATGCTGGTGCCTGACTTTACCGCCGTTTACGCCGCGGTGTTCGTCAGCGTGCTGTTTGGTCCCTGCTGGGCGACCATTTACGCCGGTACCCTGGCGACGGTCGATAATAAATATACCGAAGTGGCGGGGGCGTTTATCGTGATGGCGATTGTCGGTGCAGCATTTGTGCCCGCGCTGCAGGGGCTGGTCTCTGACTCGGTTGGCTCAATGCAGCTGGCGTTTGGCGTCTCGCTGCTCTGCTTCGCCTGGGTCGGTTTTTACTTCTATGGCGAACTGCGCCACAAGAAACAGACCGTGTCCGGCGGTCGTCTGGTGGAGGATGCATCATGAAAACCCGTTTACCGTTGCGCCGTGAGCAATTTCATTTGACCCCTGAGGTTCTGCTGCAGAGCGATGACTTCCGGGTGGAACTGTTCCGTTATCCGGCGGGGATTGAAGCGGTGCGGATCCATAACCGGCGCGGGTCGGTGACGGTGCTGCCGTTCTTTGGTCAGATGATCTGGGATGTGCAGTTTGAAGGGCATACGCTGACCATGGGCAACAGCTTTAAGCAGCCGCTGCCCGGCAATTCGATCATCGACACCTATGGTTGTTTCGCTTTCCACTCCGGACTGCTGGCTAACGGCTGTCCGTCGCCCGAGGACGATCATCCGCTGCATGGCGAAATGCCCTGCGCTCGGATGGACAGTGCGTGGCTGGTGCTGGACGCGGATACGCTGTCACTGGAGGGAGAGTGTGAATATGTCAAAGGCTTCGGCCATCACTATCTGGCCGCACCGGCGGTACGCCTGCATGCCGATCGGCCGCGGCTGCAGATTGAGATGACGGTCACCAATCTGGCCGGTGCGCCGATGCCGTTGCAGTATATGTGTCATCTCAACAGCAGCTGGATTGCGCAGGGACGTTTCCGGCAGTCGATCCCGGATCGGGCATTCCGGCTGCGCACCTCAATACCGGCACATTTACGGCCGACGCCCGCCTGGCGCGACTACACCGCACGGCTGGCGCAGGATCCGCAGGCGTTGCAGCAGCTCGTTCAGCCACAGTTATGCGATCCGGAGATCGTCTTTTTCGCCGACGATCTGCCGCAGTATGGCGATGAGGTGCAGTTTGAGCTGCACGCGCCGGCGGGATACGCCATGATGACGCGCTTCTCTACCGCTCAGTTTCCTCACGCCACCCGCTGGCTGCTGCACAATGCCGACCAACAGGTCGCGGCCTATATCCTGCCGGCCACCTGTCGGCCGGAAGGGTTTCTGGCGGCGCAGCAGGCGGGCAGCTTAATCACCCTCGCCAGCGGCGAACAACGCCACTTTTCCGTCGAGACCGGATTGCTGTAAACCCGATGCGCGGCCTAAATCGCCACCAGGCCGCGCACGCCATCGGCTTCCATGCTGTCGCCGCGGCCACGCTGCACGATTTCACCGCGCGACATCACCAGATAGCTGTCCGCCAGTTCAGCCGCAAAGTCATAAAACTGCTCAACCAGCAGGATCGCCATATCCCCGCGCTGCGCCAGCTGACGGATCACCGCGCCGATCTCTTTGATCACCGACGGCTGGATCCCTTCGGTTGGCTCATCCAGGATCAACAGCTGCGGCCGACAGGCCAGCGCCCGGCCGATCGCCAGCTGCTGTTGCTGGCCGCCGGACAGATCGCCGCCGCGCCGCGACTTCATGGCAAACAACACCGGAAACAGCTGGTAGATCTCATCCGGCACCTGGCGGGCCTGTGATGCCGGAAAGCGGGACAAACCGAGCAGCAGATTCTCTTCCACCGTCAGCCGCGGAAAAATCTCCCGACCCTGTGGCACGTAAGCAATGCCGGACTGCACCCGCTGGTGCGGTTTACGGCCGTTAAGCTTCTGCTGCTGCCAGTGGATCTCACCCGATTTAGCCGGGATTAACCCCATCAGACATTTCAGCAGCGTGGTTTTGCCCACGCCGTTGCGGCCCAGCAGGCAGGTGATCCCGCCCACTTTTACCTCAAACGACAGGCCACGCAAAATATGACTGCCGCCATAATATTGATTCAGTTCAGTAACCTGTAACATCTCATCGCCCCAGATAAACGTCGATAACCTGCTCATTGGCCTGCACATCACGCAATGATCCTTCGGCCAGTACCTGACCCTGATGCAGCACCGTCACGTGGTCGGCAATGGTTTCGACAAAGCCCATATCGTGCTCCACCACCATCAGCGAATGCTTACCCGCCAGGTTGCGGAACAGCTCGGCGGTGTAGTCCGTTTCAGCGTCGGTCATTCCCGCCGCTGGCTCATCCAGCAGCAGCAGGTGCGGCTCCTGCACCAGCAGCATGCCAATCTCCAGAAACTGCTTCTGGCCGTGCGACAGCAGGCCCGCGCTACGCTGTCGTTCTGCGCCGAGCCGCAGCAGCTTCAGCACCTCATCGATCCGATCCTGCTGCTCGCCATTGAGGCGCGCGCGCAGACTGGCCCACACCGTTTTTTCGGCTTTCAGGGCGATCTCAAGATTCTCGAACACGGTTAACGCTTCAAACACCGTTGGTTTCTGGAACTTACGGCCGATCCCGGCACGGGCGATCTCAACCGGCGACAGGCGGGTAAGATCGCTGTCCTGATCGTAGATCACCCGCCCGGAATCGGGCCGCGTCTTACCGGTGATCACATCCATCAGCGTGGTTTTGCCCGCGCCGTTGGGGCCGATCACGCAGCGCAGTTCGCCGACGCCGATCTGCAACGAGAGATCGCTCAGGGCGCGGAAGCCGTCGAACGAGACGCTGATCTTCTCCAGTTGCAGCACCGGATCGCGCTGCGCCCGATGGCGATCCGCCGGATGAGGTTGAGTAAACAGTGCGTCAGTCATGTTTCCTCCGGCGCAGCAGGCCAATCACGCCGTGCGGCAGAAACAGCGTCACCAGGATGAACATCAGGCCGAGGAAAAACAGCCAGTATTCCGGGAAAGCGACGGTGAAAAAGCTGCGCGCGCCGTTAACAATCGCGGCACCCAGCAGTGGGCCGATCAGCGTACCGCGCCCCCCCAGCGCCACCCAGATGGCGGCTTCAATCGAGTTGGCTGGCGACATCTCGCCGGGATTAATGATCCCGACCTGCGGTACGTAAAGCGCCCCGGCCAGTCCGCACAGCATCGCCGACAGGGTCCAGACAAACAGCTTAAAGCCGCGCGGATCGTAGCCGCAGAACATCAGGCGGTTTTCGGCGTCGCGCACCGCAGTCAGCACCCGGCCAAACTTGCTGCGTGCCAGTGCGAAACCAATCGCCAGGCTCAGCAACAGCAATCCTACCGTGGCGATAAACAGGCCGATGCGGGTGCCGGTCGCGCTCACTGAAAAGCCGAGCAGGGTGGTAAAGCCGGTGAAACCGTTGTTGCCACCAAAGCCGGTTTCATTACGGAAAAACAGCAGCATACCGGCGTAGGTCAGCGCCTGGGTGATGATCGAAAAGTAAACGCCTTTGATGCGGGAACGGAAGGCAAAAAAGCCAAATACCAGCGCCAGCAATCCCGGTGCCAGTACGCTGAGGCACAGCGCCCAGGCGAAGTGCTCGGTTCCGCTCCAGAACCACGGCAGCTCACGCCACGACAGAAAGGACATAAACGCCGGTAAGCCTTCACCTGCCGCCTGGCGCATCAGATACATGCCCATCGCATAACCACCGAGAGCAAAAAACAGGCCGTGACCCAGCGACAGTAATCCGGCGTAACCCCACACCAGGTCGAGGGCCACTGCCACCACCGCATAGCAGAGGATTTTGCCGATCAGCGTCAGGGTATAGGTGGAGATCGCCAGCGGATGGCCGGCGGGCAGCAGCGCCAGAAACGGCATCACCAGCAGCGCCAGAGTGACCACCATGCCGATGCTGAGGGTCAGGCGCGGCGCTTTGCGCGCGGCGCGGAGCGTTATGGGTTGCGTCATCAGTCAGTCACCCTTCCTTTCACCGCAAACAGTCCCTGAGGACGTTTCTGGATAAACAGCACGATAATTACCAGAATCAGGATCTTGCCGAGCACCGCGCCGATCTGCGGTTCCAGCACTTTATTAACAATGCCGAGGCTGAAGGCAGCGACCACGGTGCCCGCCAGCTGGCCGACGCCGCCCAGCACCACCACCAGAAACGAGTCGATAATGTAGCCCTGTCCCAGTTCTGGCCCGACGTTGCCGAGTTGCGACAGCGCCACGCCGCCCAGTCCGGCAATACCAGACCCCAGACCAAACGCCAGCATATCGACCCGGCCGGTCGGCACGCCGCAGCAGTCGGCCATGGCGCGATTCTGCGTAACGGCGCGCACGTTCATGCCAAGACGGGTGCGATTCAGCAACAGCCAGGTGAGTGCCAGCACAAAGATCACAAACAGAATCACGGCGATGCGGTTCCACGGCAGCACCAGGTTAGGCAGCACCTGCAGTCCGCCTGACAGCCACTGCGGATTTGCCACTTCGAGGTTTTGCGCACCGAACAGCATGCGCACCGCCTGAATCAGCATCAGGCTGATACCCCAGGTTGCCAGCAGCGTTTCCAGCGGGCGACCGTAAAGATGGCGGATCACCGTGCGTTCCAGCGCCATTCCGATGGCGGCCGTCACCATAAACGCCACCGGCAGTGCCAGCAGCGGATACCAGGCCAGGTAGTGCGGCGCAAACTGCTGAAACAGGCTCTGTACCCACCAGGTGGCATAAGCACCGAGCATCAGCATTTCACCGTGCGCCATATTGATTACGCCAAGCAGACCGTAAGTGATCGCCAGTCCCAGCGCCGCCAGCAGCAAAACCGAGCCCAGCGACAGGCCGCTGAACGCCTGACCCAGCAGATCGCCCCACATCAGGCGTTTCTGAATCTGTTGCAGGCTGTCGGCGGCGGCGGCACGCACCGTGGCGTCTGGTTCGTTCGCCGGCTGGGTTAAGCGTTGCAGGCTGGCCTGAGTATTGGGATCGCTGGATTCGCCCAGCAGCTTAACTGCCTTCAGCCGCACCATCGGCTGGGCATCTGCCAGCTGCAGGTTGGCCAGCGCCAGCGCCAGTGCGGCATGCACCCGGCTATCCTTTTCGGCGGCCAGCCGCTGCTCAATCAGCGACAGCTGATCGGCTGCGCCGTCATTTTGCAACTGTCGCGCCGCGCGCAACCGCAGTCCGGCATCGTCGCTCACCAGCTGATGCGCCGCCAGCGCGCCGTTGACCAGCACCCGCAGCCGGTTGTTCATAAACAGTTTTTTCAGGCTGCCGTTCGGCTGTGGCTGGGCATCCAGCGGCAGCAACCTGCTGCCCTGCTGGCTGAACGGCTGTTTATTCTGGTCGATGACCACGTTTTCGGCGTGCAGCGCTTCCAGCAGCGGTAACCGGCTGCTGTCTGGCGCGGCAGCCACTGTTGCAGCAGCGTCGCCTGCTGGCTACGGCTGGCAGCGGCGAAGTCTGCCGCCGGTCCGGCACTGGCAAACAGCGGCATCAGCAGCAGCAGGCTGAAAAGGCAGCGGCAAAGGTTCATAGAGAGGACCTCGTTAAATGGATGGCAGCGGACGATCTGTTTTGCCGTCCGCCATCAGCGCAACGGGCAGGCGCCGGTCGGCAGAGCCGCAGACCGGCGCGTCACGCGCTTACTGCGCGGCTTTCACCGGGTGGTCGGGCTTCTTATCATTACCGGCTATGTACGGGCTCCATGGCTGAGCGCGTACCGGTTGATCGGTCTGCCACACCACGTTGAACTGACCGTTCTCTTCCACTTCACCGATCATCACCGGCTTATGCAGATGGTGGTTGGTCTGATCCATGGTCAGGGTAAAGCCGTCTGGCGCTTTGAAGGTCTGACCGGCCATCGCCGCCCGTACTTTATCCACGTCGGTGGTGCCGGCTTTTTCTACCGCCTGCGCCCACATATGAATACCGACATAGGTCGCTTCCATCGGATCGTTGGTGACCACGCTGGCGGCGTTCGGCAGGTTATGGGCTTTGGCATAAGCACGGTAGTCAGCGACAAATTTAGCGTTGGTCGGGTTATCGATTGACTCAAAATAGTTCCACGCCGCTAACTGACCGACCAGCGGTTTGGTATCGATACCGCGCAGCTCTTCTTCCCCGACCGAGAAGGCCACGACCGGAATATCGGTGGCTTTAATGCCCTGATTAGCCAGCTCTTTATAGAACGGAACGTTAGAGTCACCGTTGATGGTGGAAACCACCGCTGTTTTGCCGCCGGCAGCAAACTTTTTGATGTTTGAGACGATGGTCTGGTAATCGCTGTAACCAAACGGGGTGTAGACCTCTTCGATATCTTTATCCTGGACGCCCTTACTGTGCAGGAAGGCACGCAGGATCTTGTTGGTCGTGCGGGGATAGACATAATCGGTGCCGAGCAGGAAGAAGCGTTTAGCACTGCCGCCATCCTCGCTCATCAGGTATTCAACCGCCGGGATCGCCTGCTGGTTGGGCGCTGCGCCGGTATAGAACACGTTAGGTGACATCTCTTCGCCCTCATACTGCACCGGATAGAACAGCAGGCCATTCAGCTCCTCAAACACCGGTAGCACCGATTTGCGCGATACTGAGGTCCAGCAGCCAAACACCACCGCCGCCTTGTCCTGGGTCAGTAGCTGTCGTGCCTTCTCGGCAAACAGCGGCCAGTTAGAGGCGGGATCGACCACCACCGGCTCCAGCTTTTTCCCCAGCACGCCGCCTTTGGCGTTGATCTCATCGATGGTCATCAGCGCCACATCTTTGAGTGGTGTTTCCGAAATCGCCATGGTCCCTGACAGGGAGTGCATGATGCCGACCTTAATGGTGTCAGCCGCCTGCGCGCCCCAGGCGAGGCCGATGCTGGCAACGGTAGCGGAGAGAGCAAAAGCCTTGAGCAATGAACGTCTTTTCATCGTGTTAAAACCCCTCAATGTTGTGTTTGTTATTCAATGGGTTGAAGCCGGGCCTGCTGGAGTCGGTGCAAAGTAATTTTCCTGACTTCCGCCTTGCTGACGGCGATGTGGTCAGTCAGGATGCGTTGTGCCTCCTCGGTCTGTTGCTGAAAAATTGCCTGTAAAATCTGTTCATGCTCCTGATAGGTGGCGGTTATCCGATCGTCAGAGGTGAAGTCGAGACGGCGGATAATGCGGATTTTCTCCGTCAGTTCGGCGTGAATACGCGCCATTTCCGGATTACCCGCAGCGGCCACCAGCGTCATGTGAAACGCCTCATCGTGCTGCGATACCGTCAGGCCGGCGGTCAGTCGCTCCGCCTGGCACCAGAAGCGCGTCAGCCCGGTTAACAGGGCGCTGCACTGGGCGGCGGGCAGGGCGCACAGCCGTTTTACCGCTTCACACTCCAGCACGGTTCGCAGGTCATACAGCGCTTCGAACCAGGCGAAATCGAAGTTCCTGATCTGCCAGCCGCTGCGGAACCAGACTTCAACAAAGCCTTCGCGTTCCAGCCGGAACAGCGCCTGACGTACCGGCGTGCGGCTGACCGCCATCCGCCCGGCAATTTCACTTTCACTGAAGCGATCGCCGGGCATCAGGCGAAAGGCGAAAATCTCCTCCTTCAGCGCCTGATAAACCCGTTCCGCCAGCGCTTCCGGGCGGGCTTTCGGGGAGGGAGACTGCATCGTCATGGTGACTCCTTATTCCAGCCACAGCAGGGTTTCGCCCGGACTGACCGGACGGCCCGCCTGGCAGGTAATGCGTTTCACCTGACCACTCCGGGGAGCGACAATCGCCAGCTCCATCTTCATCGCTTCGACGATAACCAGCGTCTGACCGGCGCTGACCGTTTCACCCGGCTGCACCAAAACTTTCCAGATGTTGCCGTTCATATCGGCCTGCACCGCCAGCGCGCTGTCATCCTGCTCAGCGATCGGGGGCGGCGGGTCCAGCGTCGGCGGCGCACTCTGCTCTTCCTGCGCCCACAGCGTCACCTCCTGCTCAAACGCGGCGGCCTGACGCTGGCGGAATGCGGCGATATCATCAGCGTTGTCCGCCAGGAACTGCTGGTGGGCAGCAAAATCAAACAGCGTCTCTTCGATCCGCAGGCTGGCGCGGCCTTCGCGGAAATCTTCCCGCAGCTGCGTCAGCTCGGCTTCACTCACCGGATAGAAACGCACCTGATCGAAGAAGCGCAGCAGCCACGGCTGTTCGGCGGCAAACTGGGGATTTTTCAGGAAGGTGTTCCAGATCGGTAACGTCCGGCCGACCAGCTGATAGCCGCCGGGTGAGTCCATGCCATAGATGCACATGTACATGCCGCCGATGCCGACCGTGCCTTCGGCGGTGAAGGTGCGGGCCGGGCTGTATTTGGAACTCAGCAGACGATGGCGCGGATCGATGGGCACTGCACAGGGCGCGCCAAGATAAACGTCGCCCAGTCCTAGCACCAGATAGCTGGCGTTGAACAGGGTGTCTCTGACCTGTTCACGCTGGGTTAAGCCGTTGATGCGCTGAATAAAGTCAACGTTGTTCGGCAACCAGGGAGCGCAGGCGCGTACCGTTTCCTGGTAGCGCGCTACCGCGCCGAGGGTGGCGCTGTCTTCAAACGCCATTGGCATCCACACCACTCGCGACGGCACTTTCAGCGTGCTGACATCGCCCAGCGTCGCCTCCAGCCCCAGCAACAGCGACATCAGGTCGGACTGGCTGATGATGCGGCTGTCGTAGCGCACCTGCAGTGAACGCACGCCGGGTGACAGCTCTTCTACGCCGGGCACCGCTCGTTCGCTCAGCGCCATCATCAGCAGGTGAACGCGCAGTCGCAGCGCCAGATCCAGCACGTTGTCGCCATATTCAATCAGCACATATTTGTCACCGGCCTGACGGTAGACCGCTTGCGGCGTGGTTGCGGTGGCGTCAATCGCCGCCAGTATGGTCGCGGAGCCGCTGGCGGTTTCGGCCAGCGACGGCACGGCAAACGTCGGCGCATGGTGCGGACGCAGGGTGGCGATCACCTGCTGCTGCGCCTTTTCTCGTGCCAGCGCGTCATCGGCACTGATCGGATGGAAACGAATGCGATCGCCTGGTTTAACCTGACCGACTTTCCACAGTTCGGCTTTGGCGATGGTCACCGGACAAACGAATCCGCCGAGGCTCGGGCCGTCGTGCGTCAGGATCACCGGAAAGTCACCGGTAAAATTGATGGCGCCAATGGCATATTCACAGTCGTGAACGTTAGAAGGGTGCAGGCCCGCCTCGCCGCCGTTGGCGCGGGTCCAGCTCGGTTTCGGACCGACTAACCGCACGCCGAGACGGTTGGAGTTGTAATGTACCTGCCAGTCGCTGGCAAAGAATTCGTCGATGGCAGCCTGGGTGAAGAAGTCTGGTGCGCCGTGCGGACCGTAGAGCACGCCGATACGCCATTCGGTGCCGTAGTGCGGAATCAATGCGGCATCAAGCGCCTGAGGGGCGCTGACCGGAGGCGGAGTGGTGCAGGCTGCCAGCGCAGGCTGGGAGATCGGCAGCATATCCGCAACCCGCAGCGTCCGTCCGGCATGGCCGCCAAACTGACCCAGCGAGAAGGTGCTGCGGCTGCCGAGATATTCCGGTACGTCGAAACCGTTGCGTACCGCGAGGTAGCCGCGGCAACCCTGCTGCGCGCGGCCCAGTGCCAGGGTTTGTCCCGCTTTCACCGTCAGCGGCTGCCAGTTGCTGACCGGTTCGCCATCCAGCGTGGCGGCGCAGTCAGCGCCGGTCAGTGCCACCGTCGCATCAGTGTGAAAGCGCAGCGTCGGGCCCTGCAAGGTAAACTCGAGGCCGGCCGCCGATTCGTCATTGCCGACAATCCGGTTCGCCAGACGGAAGGCGAAATCATCCATCGGACCAGACGGCGGAACGCCAATATCCCAGTAGCCGAGGCGGCCCGGATAATCCTGAATCGAACTGAAGGTACCCGGCTGCAGCACTTCAATCACCGGGGCGGCCGGGGTGAAACTGTCGAGAAAGCGTGTCCAGACCGTGCCGCTGTGAAAGGCCTCAGTCGCCACGATCTGGCGCAGGTAGTCGAGGTTAGTGGCGATGCCGTGCAGCTGGGTGGCATCCAGCGCCTGCTGCATTTTTGCCAGCGCCGCCTCGCGGCTGTCGGCATGTACAATCAGCTTCGCTACCATCGGATCGTAGAAGCTGGAGACTTCGCTGCCGGTTTCAATGCCGCTGTCGATGCGCACGCCAGTGGGAAAGCTGACGGCGGTTAACAGGCCTGGGCTGGGCTGGAAGTTCTTCAGCGGATCTTCCGCGTAGAGTCGCACTTCAATGGCGGCACCCTGGGGAGCCTGCTGCAGGCGCGGCCAGTCAATCTCATCGCCCGCCGCCACTTTTAGCATGCACTCGACCAGATCCAGCCCGGTCACGCATTCGGTAACCGGATGCTCAACCTGCAGACGGGTATTCACTTCGAGAAAGTAAAACGCCTGCTGGGTGACGTCGTAGATGTACTCCACGGTGCCGGCGCTGCGGTAGTTGACCAGCTGGCCCAGACGGACCGCCGAGGCCAGTAGCGCGTCACGCGTGGCCGGGGACAGGCCCGGCGCCGGGGTCTCCTCTACCACCTTTTGATTACGGCGTTGCAGCGAGCAGTCGCGCTCACCCAGCGCCACCACGGTGCCGCGGCCATCGCCGAAAATCTGCACTTCAACATGACGCGCGCGATCGATGCAGCGCTCCAGAAAGACGCCCGCGTCACTGAAAAACTGTTCGCCGAGGCGGCGCACGCTCTCCCAGGCACTGGCTAACGCGGCGGCATCGGCGCAGCGCGTCAGACCAATCCCACCGCCGCCGGCGGTACTCTTCAGCATCACCGGATAGCCGATCTGTTCGGCGGCCTGCAACGCCGTCTCCAGCGAATCCAGCAGCGGCGTGCCGGGCGTCATTGGCACACCGGCTCGCGCGGCCAGTTCACGGGCGCGGTGCTTCAGGCCGAACTCACCGATCTGCTGTGCCGTCGGGCCGACAAAAGCGATTCCCGCCTGCTCACAGGCTTCGGCGAACGGCAGGCTCTCTGACAGGAAGCCGTAGCCTGGCCAGATAGCGTCAGCACCGCTCTGCTGTGCCGCTGCCAGAATTTTGTCGATGCGCAGATAGCTGTCGCTGGCTTTATCGCCGCCCAGCGCAATCGCCACATCGGCCTGCTGAACGTGCTGCGCATTACGGTCGGCATCGGAGTAGACCGCCACGCTTTTCACGCCGAGGCGCTTCAGGGTACGGATGGCGCGACAGGCAATTTCGCCGCGGTTGGCAATTAATACGGTGCTGAACATGGTTCAGAGACTCCCTTGTGTCGCCAGCCAGTTGCGCCAGCCGCCAGTTTCGGTAATTTCCAGCGCGTTGTTCAGCGCCGAGCCTTCACAGATAAAGCCTTTCACTACCCGACCGTCTGCCAGCGTCAGGCTGCCGATGCCCAGCGGTGGCGGGATTTCTGCCACGAACTCGCCAAAGCGCGCCAGCGGGATATCCCACAGCTCGACGGTGATGGCGGCACCGCGTTCATCGCGCATCAGGCCCGGTTTTTTGATCGCACCGTCCAGCAGTGCGAACAGCCGATAGTGAGCGGCTGTTTGCGTCTCCTCTACCCACACCGCATCCCGGCTGGTCAGCTGGAAATTGAGCGGCATACCGGTGAGGTGAGCGCCGACCACCGCAACACGCACGTGATCGGAGGAGGGCGGCAGGGCGCGCGATCGGGTGGGCTGTGGCTGGCCGGTGGCACCGAGCGGCAGCGCCAGTTGCTGCTGCCAGCGCAGACCGAACTCAGCCAGTGCACGATCGTGCCAGGCGGGTGCGATCAGCGTGATGCCCGCCGGTAAATCGTCATTGCGGAACGGACCGGGCAGCGCCAGCGCGGCGAGGTCGGCCAGATTGGTGAAGTTGGTATAGGTGCCGAACTGCGAGTTGTAATGCACCGGCTCCTGAGCCATCTCCTCCAGCGTGTGGATGGTGGGGGAGGTCGGCACCACCAGCGCGTCAAACTGCGCCAGGGTCTGCTGAATTTGTCGCGTCAGCTCGGCCCGCAGGTACTCCGCCTGATAAGCCTCAACGGCGCTGTATTTCAGGCCGCTGGCGACGATGCCGTGCACCACCGGGTCCATCTCAGCCGGACGTTGCAGCATCTCGCCGACTGCGGCGGTGCGCTCGGCTACCCAGGGACCGGAATAGAGCTGCTCAGCCAGCTGGCGGAACGGAGTGAAATCAATCGGATGCAGCGTCACGCCCGCCACCAGCAGCGCTTCCAGCGCCCGATCCCAGGCCGCTTCGGCCGCCGCATCATCAAAGAATTCGGGATTGGCCGGTACGGCAAAATGTGGATGAGCGGGCAGGCTGGCCGGGGCCGTATGCGGATTGACGCGCGAATAGGCGTCACCGGCGTCGAATCCCCCGGCGAGGCTGGCGACGGTAAAAGCGTCTTCCACCGTCAGCGCGAACACCGACAGGGTGTCATTTAGCCGGCAGGCTGGCACCACGCCGCGGGCAGAGAACCAGCCTTTGGTCGGTTTCAGACCGACAATATTGTTAAACCCGGCCGGACCCGACCCGATCCGGCGGTGTCGGTACCGAGGGAGAAGCCGACCAGCCCGCGCGCCAGTACCGAAGCTGAACCGGAGCTGGAGCCGCCACTGACGTAGTCGGCATCAAAGGTATTAGTGACCGCGCCATACGGCGAGCGGCTACCGACCAGGCCGGTCGCGAACTGGTCAAGGTTGGTTTTGCCGATCACCACCGCGCCGGCGGCTTTCAGCCTGGCGACCACCGTCGCATCATTGTCAGCGATGTAAGTGAAGGCCGGACAGGCGGCGGTGGTCGGCCAGCCAGCGACATCGGTGTTGTCCTTGACGGCGAACGGGACGCCAAACAGCGGCAGCGACGCCGGATCGCGTTGAAACTGTGCCAGCAGCGGTTCCAGCTGCGCCATTAGCTGCGCCGGCGTGGCAAGATAGATCCAGGCATTATCCTGCGGATCCAGCGCCGCCAGATGGGACGCCAGCAGCGGAATGACCTGCTGTGGGGCCAGTTGCAGCCGTTGCTGCCAGTCGTGAAGGGTCAAGCCAAAGGTCGAAGCCATACGATGAATTCCAGCTGGTATACAAGATGGAGTTCAACAGAGCAAAGGCTGTGCCATTTTTTTAACACCCTGATTCAACGGGTTATCCGCGTTTGTCATAAGAATTTGTGATGATTATTTGCACAATGGCGGCGCAGGAGGCGGGCGATAGCGGTGCGTTTAGTCCTGCCGTGCGTAAATTTTGTGAAGAACATGGCAAGAGCCGGGTGGCCTGGTTAGCATGAAGGGAGTCTGGCAACTCGCCGACGCCCAGCAACAGAGGAGATTTACGTGGTGAAGTGGCGTAACTGGATGGTAGGGATCTGCCTGGTCGGCACGGCCAGCAGCGCATGGGCCGATTCGCTTGATCAACAACGACAGCGTTATCAACAAATTAAACAGGCCTGGGACAGTAACCAGATGGCCACGGTGGATCAACTGTTGCCAACGCTACAGGATTATCCGCTCTATCCTTATTTGCAATATCGCCTGCTGGCGCAGGATCTCGATCAGGAGACCAGCCTGGCGGTACAAAACTTTATCCGACAATATCCGACGTTGCCGCCGGCGCGATCGCTCAGCACCCGTTTTATCAACGTGCTGGCGCATCGTCAGGACTGGCAGGGCGTGCTCAACTTCAGCCCGACCGAGCCGAAACCGGTGCAGGCACGCTGTAACTGGTACTACGCCAAATGGGCCACCGGTCAGCAGCAGGCGGCCTTTGACGGTGCCAAACAGATCTGGCTGCGCGGCACGGCGCTGCCCAATGACTGCGATAAACTCTTCTCGGTATGGCAATCCTCTGGCCAGCTCTCACCGATCACCATTCTCGAACGTATCCGGCTGGCGATGAAAGCCGGTAACGACAGCCTGGTGAGCTTCCTGGCGAAAACGCTGCCGGCTGATTACCAGACCATGTCTGACGCGATCCAGGCGTTGCAGCAGGACCCGCTGACGGTCAGCACCTTTGCCAGCGCCGTCGGGCCAACAGACTTTACCCGCCAGGCGACGATCTACGCCTTCACCCGGGTCGCCCGCCAGGATATGGAGAATGCCCGCAGCCTGATCCCGATTCTGGTGCGGGCGCAGAAGATGGGGCCGGAAGATGAGCAGGCGCTGAAAGAGATTGTGGTATGGCGCATGATGGGCAGCGATCTGACATCGGAACAGGCGCGCTGGCGTGATGCGGTAGTCATGAACAGTGAATCGACCGCGCTGGTGGAGCGCCGGGTGCGGCTGGCGCTCAGCCAGCACGATCGACGCGGCCTGAATACCTGGATCGCCCGTCTGCCGCTGGAAGCCAAACAGAAAGATGAATGGCAGTACTGGCAGGCCGATCTGCTGTTTGAGAAAGATCGTAAAGAGGAAGCGGAAGAGATCCTGCGCAAGCTGATGCAGGCTCGCGGTTTCTATCCAATGGTGGCGGCGCAGCGGTTAGGCGTCGATTATCCGCTGCAGGTTGATGAAGCACCGAAGCCGGATAGCGCAACGGTGCAGGGCGCAGAACTGGCCCGGGTGCGTGAACTGATGTACTGGGGTCTGGATAACCTGGCGCGCAGCGAATGGGCCAACCTGATTGCCAGCCGTCCGCACAATCAGCAGCAGATGCTGGCGCGTTACGCTAACGAGCAGGACTGGTGGGATCTCAGCGTGCAGGCCACCATTACTGCGAAGATGTGGGACAGCCTGAAAGAGCGGTTCCCGCTGGCGTGGCAGAGCGTTTATCAGCGTAATACTCAGGATAAGCAGATTCCACCGAGCTACGCGATGGCCATTTCACGTCAGGAGAGCGCGTGGAACCCGAAAGCACGTTCACCGGTCGGAGCCAGCGGCCTGATGCAGATTATGCCCGCCACTGCGGCGCATACCGTTAAGATGTACAACATGCCGGGCTATGCGAACGCCAGTCAGCTGCTGGACCCTGAGACCAATATTCAGATCGGCACCCAGTATCTGGAGTATGTCTACCAGCAGTTTGGTCAGAACCGGATCTTCGCCTCGGCGGCTTACAATGCCGGTCCCGGCCGGGTACGTAGCTGGCAGAAAACCAGTGGCGGTAATCTCGATGCGGTGGCGTTTATTGAGACCATTCCGTTCTCAGAAACCCGCGGCTACGTGAAGAACGTGCTGGCGTATGACGCCTACTATCGTCACTTCATGGGCCAGCCTGACAAGATCCTGTCAGATGGCGAGTGGAATCGCCGTTACTAGCTGTGCTAAGCTTCCGTACTCTTTAGCGAGTACGGAAGCCTCTTCATGACCCAACCTGATTCTCACGCCACCGAAGATAGCTGGCATCGCTTTGTCGCGCTGATGCAGCAGGCCTTTACAGACGGCCATGCGCTGCCGCTGATGCAGCTGATGATGACGCCAGATGAGCGCGAAGCCTTTGGCACCCGTCTGCGGATTATTGAAGAGCTGATGAACGGCGAGATGAGCCAGCGCGAGCTGAAAAACGAGCTTGGCGTCGGCATCGCGACCATCACACGTGGCTCAAACAGTCTGAAAGAGGCGCCACCGGAGCTGAAACGCTGGCTGGAAGCGCGCCTGGGTCGCGGCTGATTACTGCTGATAAAGCGGATGAACAAACGGGCAGAGCGCCAGAATCAGTGCCTGATGATAGACGCTGGAGCGGCTGAGCAGACCCTGAGTAAAGGCACCAATCGCGCCGCCCTGCTGTTTAATATTCTCAATGCCGGTTAACCGTGCCATCTCTTCGCCCAGCTCGCGGCCTTCACGTAATCCAGCCAGTACCACCGGCGGTAGGGTGAAGCTGGCCGAACGCGATTCTCCCCGCTGTTTCTGATTTTCTACCACCATCCAGGCGAAGGCGCAGTCATCTTCAATGCCGGCCTCGATGGCCACCCAGAATGCCGCTTCAGGTCGGACCTGTCGCGCATTCATCACGCGCTGGCGTGCGCCGGTTCGCGTTTCAAGGTGGGTTAACGGTTGTGCTGCAACGCCACTATCGACCTCGACCCCCTCAATATGGCAGGATCCCTCGCCGAAAACGTCGTTGAATGCCTGCGCAATCGCGCGAATCTTCGCTGGGTTGGTGGTGGCTGCGACAACATGGTACATAATTGATTGAACCCTTAGGTGATTAAGAGCCTATCCCATCGGGCTATTTTATTTGGCAGTCTGAAGTTGGGCAGTGCTCACAATCCTCACGTACTCCGTGTACGCTCCGGTTGTTTCGCGCTATCCGTGTCCAGACTGGCTGCAACAATGACGCCTGATGGGGGGAGGCTCTAAGGCGATTTTTGTCGCAGTATAACGGAAACTAAGCATGCTACAGGTCTATCTTGTTCGTCACGGTGAAACGGTATGGAATGCGGAACGCCGCATTCAGGGTCAGTCCGACAGTCCGCTGACGGAAAAAGGTGAGCAACAAGCCCATCAGGTGGGAGAACGCGTCAAAAAACTGGGCATTACGCACGTCATCTCCAGCGATCTCGGGCGTACGCGTCGCACTGCTGAGATCATTGCTGATGCCTGTGGTTGCGTGGTGACGCTCGATCCCCGGCTGCGCGAACTGAACATGGGAGTGCTGGAGAAGCGCCCGCTGGATGAGTTAACCGCCGAAGAGGAACAGTGGCGCGCCACGCTGGTTAACGGCACGGAAGGGGGACGCATCCCGGAAGGTGAGTCGATGACCGAGATGGCGGAGCGGATGCATCAGGCGCTGAATGCCTGTCTCGAACTGCCTGCCGGCAGCCGGCCTCTGATTGTCAGTCACGGTATGGCGCTGGGCGTGCTGGTCAGCACCATCCTCGGCCTGCCAGCGCATGCGGAACGGCGCCTGCGGCTGCGCAACTGCTCGATCTCACGCGTCGATCATCAGCAGAGCGCCTGGCTGGCAGAAGGCTGGGTGGTGGAAACCGCCGGGGATATTTCCCATCTGGATGCGCCTGCGCTCGATGAGCTGCAACGCTAACGACGGTGAAGCGCCTCTGCCGTCGTGATGACGGCAGAATCGCTTAGTTGCCGGCGGGCTGGCGACGAATCGGAATCAGATATTCACACTGGATTTCGGATGGCGGCTCGCTGCGCTTTTTGCCACCGTGGGTGTAGAAGCGTTCAATATCCTGTCCCTGACGGCGGGTCAGCCCCAGCGTTGGCATACAGGTGCCGTACAGCAACAGGATAAACTCCTGCAGCTCGACGCGCGGCCCGGTGTAGGTGAACTGCACATAGTCGCCCGCTTCGAGGATGACGCTCTGGCCGGAGTGCAGGTTCATTGCGCTGTCGGCCGGCACCGCCGTGGTATAGAGAATTTCCTGCTCGTCATCCTTATCCTGACTGGCGCGCACCTGATGCAGGCCATACAGCACCGGCGGCACCGTGTCGGTTTCCAGCAGGAACTGCTTCCAGAAGTGGATGCGCATTTCGTCGCGGTAACTGGAAATCTGTTCCAGTGTACAGGTGTAGTTCTGGGTTTGACCCACCAGCACCGTTTCCGGCAAGGTGACAAACGTCGGTTCAGGCTGCTTCTCATCGCTGAGGCGAATCGGCGGACGAATACCGAATGAGTTCCACTCCGAAGAGCGACGATACCAGGCCGGCGTCTGATTAAACTGCTTTTTAAACGCGCGGGTGAAGGTCTGCTGCGAGTCGAAACGATACTGCAGGGCGATGTCCAGAATCGGACGGCTGGTCAGGCGAAGCGCGACCGCGGCTTTTGACAGACGCCGCGCACGAATATAAGCGCCTATCGCGTGGCCGGTGACGTCCTTGAACATCCTTTGTAAATGCCATTTAGAGTAACCGGCTTTCAGGGCAACGTTATCCAGTGAAAGGGGTTGATCCAGATGGCTCTCCAGCCAGACAAGCAAATCGCGAATGATACCGGCTTGGTCCATAAAACATCCTCATACTCTGGTGGTGCAGCTAAACGCAGTCGTCGAATAATAGCACTAAATGCTCAAAAGGCGTGGGCAGCTTTCTCGGGAAGATTGTGCTACGTCAGTGCGGGCTTAAACCCGTTTTGGTTTGGTCATTAACTCGATTGACAGTACATTACAGTCACATCTATTCCATTTGCAATGGTAACTCCATGACAATATCTCGCCTTATGATCGCCGCATTTGCCACCCTGACCTTTTCCAGCCCGCTGCTCGCCGAGGAGATCGGCTCGGTAGATACGGTATTCAAGATATTTGGCCCCGACCATAAAATTGTCGTTGAGGCTTTCGATGATCCTGATGTTAAAAATGTAACCTGTTATATCAGTCGGGCGAAAACCGGCGGCATTAAAGGCGGATTGGGTCTGGCGGAAGATACCTCGGATGCGGCAATCTCCTGTCAGCAGATCGGTCCGGTCGAGCTGAGCGACAAGATTGCGCAGGGCAAAGCGCAGGGCGACGTGGTGTTTCGCCAGCGCACCTCGCTGATCTTCAAGAAGCTGCAGGTTGTACGCTTCTTCGATAAAAAGCGCAACGCCTTAGTCTATCTGACCTACTCCGACAAAGTGGTGGAAGGCTCGCCGAAAAATGCGCTGAGCGCCGTACCAATAATGCCGTGGCACTAAGGCAAAAAAAAACGCCCGTCAGGGCGTTTTTTCTCTGCGCAGCGATTAGTCCTGCAGATCACCGCAGAAGCGATAACCTTCACCGTGAATGGTGGCAATAATCTCTGGCGTGTCCGGCGTGGATTCGAAATGCTTACGGATCCGGCGGATAGTGACGTCAACGGTGCGGTCATGCGGCTTGAGGTCGCGACCGGTCATTTTTTTCAGCAGATCCGCACGGGTCTGGATCTTGCCCGGATTCTCGCAGAAGTGCAGCATGGCGCGGAATTCACTGCGCGGCAGCTTATAGTGTTCACCGTTCGGGTTGATCAGTGAGCGGCTGTTGATATCCAGCTCCCAGCCGTTGAACTTATAGCTTTCAACCTGACGACGCTCTTCGCTTGGCAGCGCCAGATTCATGGTGCGTGACAGCAGGTTACGGGCTCGAATCGTCAGTTCACGCGGGTTAAACGGTTTAGTGATGTAGTCGTCAGCGCCAATTTCCAGACCGAGAATTTTATCGACTTCGTTATCACGGCCGGTCAGGAACATCAGGCGACGTTAGCCTGTTCGCGCAGTTCACGGGCCAGTAACAGGCCGTTTTTACCGGGCAGGTTGATGTCCATGATCACCAGATTGACGTCATTGTCGGTCAGCACCTGATGCATTTCAGCACCATCAGTCGCCTCATACACCACATAACCTTCCGCCTCAAAAATACTTTTGAGGGTATTACGCGTGACCAGTTCGTCTTCAACGATAAGAATGTGCGGGGTCTGCATGTTTAGCTACCTAAAATTTGCCAACAAATTGAAAACAGGGCGTACATCGGTATGGCGTTCTTCATCATCGAGAGCGGCGGACCGTGCTGAACCGTTGTATGGAATACTATTTTGATAAGCCATCTATCAACGTCAACAACAGGATTAGCTCAGCCAGTCAGGATGAAAATTGCATGCCCCGTGAGAGAATAATAATGGCGCATATCCTAACTGCATTAACAGCAACCTAACAGCACCAACTACAACCGATAAGCATAAAAACAACGCTTCGTTGACTTATATCAAATGCAATTGTAGCACGTTAACACTTTTGTGAAAAACTTCTCGTAGATTGCCTGCTTAGCTCACAAAAAGCAGCTTTTTCGCTACATTTATGACGGACAAATCGCAAACTAAAACCGGCCGGCAATGATATTTTATCTTATTGAATTAAAAAAACTTTATAAACCTTTCGTCAAGAACAGATGCTTAAGGCCGAAAAGGCCACCGATCGATGATTTTAACCAGTTTTAACATCCTGTTTTCTTATTCTCAGCGGGCGGCTTAATCATTAACAGCCGTGTTAATATGGCGTTATGTCAGCAAACCAATGGAATAAACATGCTTTTCCCCCTGATTCTCGTCTCGCCTGCACGGGCTGAAAATATTGGCGCTGCGGCGCGTGCCATGAAAACCATGGGCTTTAGCCAACTGCGGATTGTCGCCAGCGATGCCTGGCAGGAGCCGGCTGCACGCCGGGTTGCACATGGCGCCGGTGATATTCTCGATAACCTTCAGACGTTTGCGACCCTAGCCGAGGCGTTAGCTGACATCGATTTCTCCGTAGCGACCACCGCGCGCAGCCGGGCAAAGTTCCGCTACTATGCCACGCCTGAACAGGTCGAAACCCAGCTACTGGAAAAACGGCAGTGGGTAAACAGCATGGCGCTGGTGTTTGGCCGCGAAGACAGTGGGCTGACTAACGAGGAGCTGGAGCAGGTTGATCTGCTGACCGGTATCCCGATGGCAAATGACTACCCGTCGCTGAATCTGGGGCAGGCGGTGATGGTTTATTGTTACCAGCTGGCGAAGCTGAATCAGATTGCGGCACCGGTGGTAACAGCGGCAGATGGGCAGCAGCTGCAGGCGCTGCGTCAGCGTTTTCACCAGTTATTGCAATCGCTGGAGGTCAGTGACGACGAGAAAATGGCAGACTGGATCGATCAGCGTATTGGCCTGCTGGAACAGCGTGACAGCGCGATGCTGCATCGCCTGCTGCACGACATAGAAAAAAAACTTATAGATAAATCCTCGGGAAAAAGCTGATTTCACAGCAACAGATCGTAGAGAATTTTAGCAAGGCAAACGATCGCACACCATTTTGCGCTTTCACAGGCAGCTGTGCGCAGTGATGGAAATTTGAGCTTCGGACAAATTCGTTGACTTAACGTGCGCTTTGCTTTACTTCTGAAAGCCAGACGGACAGACAAAAACAGACAGAAAATAAATCTTAATGCGTAAAATCAGCCTGAACACCACAATTATTACCACCACCATTACCACAGGTAACGGTGCGGGCTGACGCATACAGGAAAAAACAGAAAAAAGCCCGCACCTAAACAGTGCGGGCTTTTTTTTCGGCTTAAATTCAGGAGAGTTTATATCATGCGAGTGCTGAAATTCGGCGGGACCTCGGTGGCGAATGCGGAACGGTTTCTTCGCGTCGCCGACATTCTGGAAAGTAATGCGCAACAAGGACAGGTTGCAACCGTGCTCTCTGCGCCAGCAAAGATTACTAACCATCTGGTGGCGATGATTGAAAAAACCATCAGCGGTCAGGATGCTTTGCCGAATATCAGCGATGCCGAACGCATCTTCAGCGAGCTGCTGACCGGTCTGGCTGCCGCCCAGCCCGGCTTTGAGTATGATCGCCTGAAAACCCGCGTTGATCTTGAATTTGCGCAACTGAAACAGGTGCTGCATGGCATCAGCCTGTTAGGCCAGTGCCCCGACAGCGTCAATGCGGCCATTATCTGCCGTGGTGAAAAACTCTCGATTGCGATCATGGAAGCGCTGCTGCAGGCGCGTGGTCACGAAGTTAGCGTAATCGATCCGGTGGAAAAACTGCTGGCGGTCGGTCACTACCTCGAATCGACCGTGGATATCGCCGAATCGACCCGCCGCATTGCCGCCAGCCAGATTCCGCCGCACAACATGATCCTGATGGCCGGCTTCACCGCAGGCAACGAACGTGGTGAACTGGTGGTACTGGGGCGCAACGGTTCAGACTATTCGGCGGCGGTACTGGCAGCCTGTCTGCGCGCCGACTGCTGCGAAATCTGGACCGATGTGGATGGCGTCTATACCTGCGATCCGCGTCAGGTACCGGATGCGCGTCTGCTGAAGTCGATGTCCTACCAGGAGGCGATGGAGCTCTCTTACTTCGGCGCCAAAGTTCTGCACCCGCGCACCATCGCGCCCATCGCCCAGTTCCAGATCCCCTGCCTGATTAAAAATACCGCCAATCCGCAGGCGCCAGGCACGCTGATCGGCGGCCACGGCGAGCTGGATGAGAATCCGGTCAAAGGCATCACCAACCTGAATAATATGGCGATGGTGAACGTCTCCGGTCCCGGCATGAAAGGGATGGTGGGCATGGCGGCCCGGGTGTTCGCTGCGATGTCACGCACCGGTATCTCAGTGGTGTTGATCACCCAATCCTCTTCCGAATACAGCATCAGCTTCTGCGTGCCGCAAAATGAGCTGGCGCGGGCGCGTCACGTGCTGGAAGAGGAGTTCTATCTTGAACTGAAAGATGGCCTGCTTGATCCGCTGGATATCATTGAAAACCTGGCGGTGATTTCGGTGGTCGGCGATGGCATGCGCACTCTGCGCGGCATCTCGGCAAAATTCTTCTCGGCGCTGGCGCGCGCCAATATCAACATCGTGGCGATTGCTCAGGGCTCTTCCGAGCGCTCAATCTCAGTGGTGGTTAACAATGACGAGGTGATCACCGGCGTACGCGTCGTACACCAGATGCTGTTCGCCACCGATCAGGTGATCGAGGTGTTTGTCGTCGGCGTCGGCGGGGTTGGCGGCGCGCTGCTGGATCAGTTACATCGTCAGCAGACGTGGCTGAAGCAGAAACATATCGATCTGCGGGTCTGCGGCATTGCCAACTCGCGCGCGCTGTTGACCCACGTGCACGGCATCGATCTCAGCAACTGGAAAGCGGCGCTGAGCGAAGCCAAAGAGCCGTTCAACCTCGGCCGTCTGACCCGTCTGGTGAAAGAGTACCATCTGCTGAATCCGGTGATTGTCGACTGTACCTCCAGCCAGGCGGTGGCCGATCAGTATGCGGATTTCCTCAGCGAGGGCTTCCACGTGGTGACGCCGAACAAAAAAGCCAATACCTCGTCGTGGAATTACTACCAGCAGATGCGCTCGGCGGCCGCGAAGTCACGGCGTAAATTCCTTTACGACACCAACGTCGGCGCGGGCTTGCCGGTGATCGAAAACCTGCAGAACCTGATGAATGCCGGTGATGAGCTGCTGCGCTTCTCCGGTATCCTTTCCGGCTCGCTGTCGTTTATCTTCGGTAAGCTGGATGAGGGCGTGTCGCTGTCGCAGGCGACAAACATGGCGCGGGAGATGGGATTCACCGAGCCCGATCCGCGTGACGATCTCTCCGGTACTGACGTGGCGCGCAAGCTGCTGATTCTGGCGCGTGAAGCGGGTCATCAGCTGGAGCTGAGCGACATTGAGATTGAGCCGTTGCTGCCGGATAACCTGACCGCCATTCAGGATGTCGA
Source organism: Pantoea brenneri (assembly GCA_002095305.1). Taxonomy (GTDB): domain Bacteria; phylum Pseudomonadota; class Gammaproteobacteria; order Enterobacterales; family Enterobacteriaceae; genus Pantoea; species Pantoea brenneri. The sequence continues at coordinate 107,109 of MIEI01000001.1, read as the reverse complement.
ACAGTTTATGCAGCGTCTGCCCGAGCTGGATAATGCGTTTGCCGCGCGAGTGGCACAGGCACGCGATGAGGTTAAAGTGCTGCGCTACGTCGGTGTGATTGAAGAGGGCGGCGTCTGCAAAGTGAAAATCGACGCAGTCGACGGTAACGATCCGCTGTATAAAGTGAAAAACGGCGAGAATGCCCTGGCGTTTTACAGCCGCTACTATCAGCCGATTCCGCTGGTGCTGCGCGGATACGGTGCAGGAAATGATGTGACGGCAGCCGGTGTTTTTGCTGACCTGCTGCGCACGCTGTCGTGGAAGTTGGGAGTTTAATAATGGTAAAAATTTATGCACCGGCCTCAATAGGCAACGTCAGCGTCGGCTTTGATGTGCTGGGCGCGGCAGTATCGCCGGTGGATGGTTCACTGCTGGGCGACTGCGTTTCGGTCGAAGCGGCCGATCGTTTCACCCTGACCAACGCGGGCCGCTTTGTCAGCAAGCTGCCGGCCGATCCCAAAGAGAATATCGTTTATCAGTGCTGGCAGCGGTTTTGCGAGGCGGTGGGTAAAGAGATTCCGGTGGCGATGACGCTGGAGAAGAACATGCCGATCGGCTCCGGGCTGGGGTCGAGCGCCTGTTCGGTGGTTGCCGGATTGATGGCGATGAATGAATTCTGCGGCAAACCGCTCAGCGACAGCCAGCTGCTGAGCCTGATGGGTGAGCTGGAAGGGCGGATTTCCGGCAGCATCCATTATGATAATGTGGCACCGTGCTTCCTCGGCGGCATTCAGCTGATGCTGGAAGAGAATGGCATCATCAGCCAGCCGGTGCCGGGCTTTGATGACTGGCTGTGGGTGATGGCTATCCGGGCATTAAAGTCTCTACCGCCGAAGCGCGGGCGATCCTGCCGGCGCAGTACCGCAAAGAGGACTGCATCAAGCACGGTCGCCTGCTGGCGGGCTTCATTCATGCCTGCCATACGCGTCAGCCGCAGCTGGCAGCTAAACTTATGCAGGATGTGATTGCCGAACCTTATCGCACCCGCCTGCTGCCCGGCTTTGCCGAAGCGCGACAGGCCGCGCAGGATATTGGCGCACTGGCCTGCGGTATTTCCGGCTCCGGTCCGACCCTTTTCGCCGTTTGCAATCAGATGGAAACGGCACAGCGGATGGCTGACTGGCTGAGCCAGCACTATCTGCAGAATGATGAAGGCTTCGTCCATATCTGCCGTCTTGACACGGCTGGCGCACGACAATTGGGATAACGCATGAAACTCTACAATCTTAAGGATCACAACGAGCAGGTCAGCTTCGCCCAGGCGGTGAAACAGGGTCTGGGTTCGCAGCAGGGGCTGTTTTTTCCGCTCGAGCTGCCAGAGTTTGAACTGACCGACATCGACGCGATGCTGGAGATGGATTTTGTCAGCCGCAGCAGCAAAATTCTCTCGGCTTATATTGGTGACGAAATTCCGGCCCACCAGCTGGCCGAGCGCGTCGAAGCCGCGTTTGCTTTCCCGGCACCGGTCAAAGCGGTCAGTGAAGATATCGCCTGCCTTGAGCTGTTCCACGGCCCGACGCTGGCGTTTAAAGATTTCGGTGGCCGTTTTATGGCCCAGATGCTGGCTTACGTCAGCGGCTCAGATGAGCAAATCACCATCTTAACCGCCACCTCCGGCGATACCGGCGCAGCGGTGGCGCACGCCTTTTACGGCATGAAAAATGTGCGGGTGGTGATCCTCTATCCGCAGGGCAAAATCAGTCCGCTGCAGGAAAAACTGTTCTGTACCCTGGGCGGCAACATCGAAACCATCGCCATCGACGGTGACTTTGATGCCTGTCAGTCGCTGGTGAAGCAGGCGTTTGACGATCAGCAACTGAAGCAGGCGATTGGCCTGAACTCTGCGAACTCGATCAACATCAGCCGTCTGCTGGCGCAGATCTGTTACTACTTTGAAGCGGTCGCCCAGCTGCCACAAGAGAAGCGGAATCAGCTGGTGGTGTCAGTACCGAGCGGTAACTTTGGTGATTTGACTGCCGGTCTGCTGGCGAAATCGCTGGGCCTGCCAATCAAGCGCTTTATTGCCGCCACCAACGCCAACGATACGGTGCCGCGCTTCCTGGGGAATGGTGAGTGGCAGCCTAATCTAACGGTGTCTACCTTGTCGAATGCGATGGATGTCAGCCAGCCAAACAACTGGCCGCGCGTCGAAGAGCTGTTCCGTCGTAAGACCTGGCGTTTAACCGATCTGGCCTACGGTGCCGTTTCGGATGAGACCACCCGCGCTGCGATGCGTGAGCTGGCCGAAATTGGCTATGTCTCTGAACCGCACGCTGCAATTGCCTGGCGTCTGCTGCGCGATCAGCTGCAGGAAGGGGAATATGGTCTGTTCCTCGGCACCGCGCATCCGGCGAAATTCAGAGAGAGCGTGGAAGAGATTCTGCAGCAGACGCTGACACTGCCGCCAGAGTTAGCCGAGCGGGCAGAATTGCCGTTGCTGTCACACCCGATGCAGGCCGATTTTGCCGCGCTGCGGGCGTTTTTACTGAAATAAGCGCGAACCCGGTTCCGCCTGTGCTTGCCGTTGCTGGCCAGCACAGGCGATACGGACGCTTACTGTTCGGCGCGTTTGAAGACCAGCTCAGTCTCGCTGCTGCTGGCGGCATCAAAGCAGTAACCCTCCAGATCAAACTGCTTCAGCTGCTCCGGTCGCGTCAGGCGCTGCTGAATCACATAGCGACTCATCAATCCACGCGCTTTCTTGGCGTAGAAGCTGATCACTTTATAACTGCCGTTTTTCTGATCGAGGAAGACCGGCTTGATCACCTGTGCCTGCAGTTTCTTCGCTTTGACCGCTTTGAAGTACTCGTCTGACGCGAGGTTAATCAGCACCGCATCACCCTGTTCCGCCAGTGCCGCATTCAGCGTCTCAGTCAGTAAATCGCCCCAGAAGCTGTAGAGATCTTTGCCCGCTGGATTGGCCAGCCGGATGCCCATCTCCAGCCGATAGGGCTGCATCAGGTCGAGCGGACGCAGTACGCCATACAGACCTGACAGCATACGCAAATGCTGCTGAGCAAAGTCGAAATCCTGATCGCTGAAGGTCTCTGCCTGTAAACCGGTATACACATCGCCTTTAAACGCCAGAATCGCCTGACGGGCGTTGTCCGGGGTGAAATCAGGCTGCCAGCTATTGAAACGCTCGGCGTTGAGGTGGGCCAGTTTGTCGCTGATCCCCATTAACGAGGCGATGTTGGCGGGTGACAGATCGCGCGCAATCTCAATCAGCTGTTGTGACTTTTCTAACAGGGCCGGCTGGGTAAAGCGCGGGGTCGCCAGCGGACTTTCATAATCCAGCGTCTTGGCGGGCGAGATCACCATCAACATAGTTGCTTCCTCGGTTAACACCTGGTTTTACAGGGCATTGGCAGTGGGTATAGCTGCGCAGTGTAACAAAAAAGGCGTAAAGAATGACGAATCACACCGATTTGTTCAGGCGAGGGTAAACGGCATTCCCTGACCTTGCGCCACCGGTGCCGCGTGATATTATCGCAACAGCCTTTTTTCACCCTGACAGTTAACTAAGAGAAAAGAACATGACGGACAAACTTACTTCCCTGCGTCAGCTCACCACCGTGGTAGCCGACACCGGTGATATTGCAGCCATGAAGCTGTATCAGCCGCAAGACGCTACCACCAACCCTTCTCTGATTCTCAACGCCGCACAAATCCCTGAATACCGCAAACTGATCGATGAAGCGATCGGCTGGGCGCGTGAGCAGAGCAGCAACAAAGAAGAGCAGTTGCAGCTGGTTTCTGACAAGCTGGCAGTTAACATTGGTCTGGAAATTCTTAAGCTGATCCCGGGCCGCATCTCGACTGAAGTCGATGCCCGTCTCTCTTACGATACTGAAGGCAGCATCGCTAAAGCCCGCAGCCTGATCAAACTCTATAACGATGCCGGCATCAGCAACGACCGCATTCTGATCAAACTGGCCTCAACCTGGCAGGGTATCCGCGCGGCGGAACAGCTGGAAAAAGAGGGCATCAACTGTAACCTGACGCTGCTGTTCTCCTTCGCTCAGGCCCGTGCCTGTGCCGAAGCGGGCGTGTTCCTGATTTCACCGTTTGTTGGCCGTATCCTCGACTGGTACAAAGCCAACACCGATAAGAAAGAGTATGCGGCACACGAAGATCCAGGCGTGGTTTCCGTCTCTGAAATCTACAACTACTACAAGCAGCACGGCTATGAAACCGTGGTGATGGGCGCCAGCTTCCGTAACGTTGGCGAAATCATCGAGCTGGCTGGCTGTGACCGTCTGACCATTTCACCTGCGCTGCTGAAAGAGCTGGCAGAGAGCGAAGGCACACTGGAGCGTAAACTGAGCTACAGCGGCGAAGTGAAAGCGCGTCCGGCTAAAATGACCGAGTCTGAGTTCCTGTGGCAGCACAACCAGGACCCAATGGCGGTGGCGAAACTGGCGGAAGGTATCCGCAATTTTGCCGTTGATCAGGGCAAACTTGAGAAAATGCTGGCAGAACTGCTGTAATGATTCACCGTGACGGCACCGTCCGTCACGGTTTCCCTTTTCCGTCACTTTCGCTTTGTATTATCCTTTCTGCTCTTCCCTTTTTTTCTGCCGCACAGCGGTACATCACAGCGAACATAATCATGAACACACTACGCATAGGCCTGATCTCGGTGTCCGATCGCGCCGCCAACGGCATCTATCAGGATCAGGGCATTCCGGCGCTGGAAAGCTGGCTGAGCAGCGCCATCAGCACGCCATTTGAGATTGAGTCACGGCTGGTGCCGGATGAGCAACCGATGATTGAGCAGGCCATTTGTGAACTGGTTGATGAGCGTTTCTGCCATCTGGTGCTGACCACCGGTGGTACCGGACCGGCACGACGTGACGTTACACCCGACGCCACCTTAGCCGTCGCCGACCGTGAAATGCCCGGTTTTGGTGAGCAGATGCGCCAGATCAGCCTGCAGTTTGTGCCAACCGCCATTCTGTCGCGTCAGGTCGGCGTGATCCGTAAGCAGTCGTTGATCCTCAACCTGCCCGGCCAGCCAAAGTCGATTAAAGAGACGTTGGAAGGATTGAAGGACCAGCAGGGCAAGGTGAAGGTGCACGGTATCTTCGCGTCCGTACCTTATTGTTTACAGTTGCTGGAAGGGCCGTACGTCGAAACGCACGCCGAAGTGGTAGCAGCTTTTCGGCCTAAAAGCGCGATACGTGAGATAAATAACTAAATATTCCGCATTTCAGGCATAAGCTACAGCCTGACTGGTGTGGCAAAAGATTGACGGTATAGTAAGCCCAGCTTTACAACCTTTTTCTTTTGCCTGTGGAATATTATGAATCCGACACCTGCTCAGCGCCTGACTGGCAAAGATTACAAAACGCTGGCGCTGGCCGCTCTGGGCGGCGCGCTGGAATTTTACGACTTCATTATTTTTGTCTTCTTCGCCACGGTGATTGGCGAACTGTTTTTCCCCGCCGACATGCCGGAATGGCTGCGTCAGCTGCAAACCTTTGGCATCTTTGCGGCAGGTTATCTGGCGCGTCCGCTGGGCGGCATCATCATGGCGCACTTTGGCGATAAGGTCGGGCGTAAAAAGATGTTCAGTCTGAGCATCTTGCTGATGGCGTTACCGACACTGATGATGGGCGCGCTACCGACTTATCAGACTATCGGTATCGCCGCACCGTTGCTGATGCTGCTGATGCGCATGTTGCAGGGAGCGGCGATTGGTGGCGAAGTGCCGGGCGCCTGGGTATTTGTCGCTGAGCATGTGCCCTATAAACGCATCGGCATCGCCTGCGGCACGCTGACGGCCGGGCTGACCGTCGGTATTCTGCTGGGTTCGGTGGTGGCGACGCTGATCAATACTTCACTGTCACCGCAGGCGATTCATGATGGCGGCTGGCGTATCCCGTTCTTCCTCGGCGGCCTGTTTGGACTGGCTGCGATGTACCTGCGTCGCTGGCTGCATGAAACGCCGGTGTTTACTGAGATGCAGCAGCGCAAAGCGCTGGCCGAAACCCTGCCGCTGAAAACCGTGCTGGCGAATCATAAGAAATCGATTGTGATCTCAATGCTGCTGACCTGGCTGCTCTCCGCCTGCATTGTGGTGGTGATCCTGATGTCACCGGTCTGGCTGCAGAAGCAGCAAGGGATGGCGCCTGCGCTGACCCTGCAGGCCAACAGCATCGCCACTATTATGCTCTGCTTCGGCTGTATTATTGCCGGTATGGCGGCTGACCGTTTTGGTGCCAGCCGTACGCTGTGTGCCGGTAGTGTGCTGCTGGCACTTTGCAGCTGGCAGTTTTATCACCTGACCGCACTCTATCCGCAGCAGCTGTTCCTGCTGTATGGGCTGGTCGGGCTGAGCGTCGGCGTGGTCGGCGTGGTGCCGTTTGTGATGGTGCGGGCCTTTCCGCCGGAAGTGCGCTTCACCGGACTCTCTTTTTCCTACAATCTTTCCTATGCGATCTTTGGCGGCCTGACGCCGATCTGTGTGTCGTTGCTGATGAATGTTTCAGTGATGGCACCGTGCTGGTATGTGATGGCGCTGGCGCTGGCAGGACTGGTTACCGGGATTTGGCTGCGGCGTGATATCAGCCATGCGCCTGGCCTGCCTGAGGCGGTGAAACAGGCGTAGTAGCGACACGCGGAGCCGGGCTCCGCGTGTTAACGCAATCAGACCGGCTTTGCGCCAATCGGCAGAATGGTACGGTCGAAGGTTTCGTTCAGCACTTCACCCATGGCCAGATAACAGGCGCTGGCACCACAGACGATACCCACCCAGCCGGCATACGGCACCAGAGCCGGCAGATCGGCGAGATGCGCTACCGCCAGCAGGGCAAACAGCAGCGTGAGCGAGGCAAACACAAACTGCAGCATCCGCGCACCCTTCAGCGTCCCGACGAACATAAAGAGCGTGAAGATGCCCCACAGGGCCAGCCAGGCTCCCAGAAAGTGTGGGTCAGTGGCTTTTGTCAGGCCCATTTGCGGCAGCAACAGTATCGCCACAAAGCTCAGCCAGAACATGCCGTAAGAGGTAAACGCGGTCAGCCCAAAGGTATTGTTCTTTTTGTATTCCAGCAGTCCGGCCAGCACCTGCGCAATACCGCCATAAAAAATGCCGGTGGCCAGAATCGCCACGTCCATGGCGAACAGGCCCGAGTTGTGCAGATTTAACAGGATGGTTGTCATGCCAAATCCCATTAATCCCAGCGGGGCAGGGTTAGCCAGTGTTGAATTTGCCATAGTTCCTCGGCGGTAAAATGATCATTGATGATAAAAAGGTCTCAGCCTCGATCCGCGAGGTGAGCAGAGCGCCGCATCATATTCAGTGTCCTGCCCACGGTCTTTGATCCCAACAGGGCCAATATTGAAAAATTTTTTTTGGTTTAACCCTTGATGCGCATCGAAGCGGCCCCATTTACTTGTCATCGAGCGTTGTGAACGTTGGAAAAAAAGCATGTGCTGGCAGGTTGAATGCAAACAACTCGCCCACATAAAAGGTTCACAACCCAAATTGGCAACGAATTTAAGTGGGAGATGTTTAGATGGGTAAGATTATTGGTATTGACCTGGGTACAACCAACTCTTGTGTTGCGATCATGGATGGCACTAAAGCACGCGTGCTGGAGAATGCCGAGGGCGATCGCACCACGCCTTCAATTATTGCTTACACGCAGGACGGCGAAACTCTGGTCGGTCAACCGGCTAAACGTCAGGCAGTGACCAACCCGCAGAACACCCTGTTCGCGATTAAGCGTCTGATCGGTCGTCGCTTCCAGGACGAAGAAGTACAGCGTGACATTAAAATCATGCCGTACAAAATCACCAATGCAGACAACGGTGACGCCTGGCTGGAAGTGAAAGGTCAGAAAATGGCACCGCCGCAGATCTCTGCTGAAGTGCTGAAAAAAATGAAGAAAACCGCCGAAGATTACCTCGGTGAGCCAGTAACTGAAGCCGTTATTACCGTTCCGGCCTACTTTAACGATGCGCAGCGTCAGGCGACCAAAGATGCCGGCCGTATCGCGGGTCTGGAAGTTAAGCGTATTATCAACGAACCAACGGCAGCAGCGCTGGCGTATGGTCTGGATAAAGGCCAGGGCAACCGCACCATCGCAGTTTACGACCTGGGTGGCGGTACCTTCGATATCTCAATCATTGAGATCGACGAAGTTGACGGCGAGAAAACCTTCGAAGTACTGGCAACCAACGGTGATACTCACCTCGGTGGTGAAGACTTCGATAGCCGCCTGATCAACTACCTGGTGGCTGAATTTAAGAAAGATCAGGGCATCGATCTGCACAACGATCCGCTGGCGATGCAGCGTCTGAAAGAAGCGGCAGAAAAAGCGAAAATCGAGCTCTCTTCTGCTCAGCAGACCGACGTGAACCTGCCGTACATCACGGCTGATGCGACCGGTCCTAAACACCTGAACATCAAAGTGACGCGTGCGAAGCTGGAATCACTGGTCGAAGATCTGGTTGCCCGTTCTATCGCGCCGCTGAAAGTTGCGCTGCAGGATGCCGGTCTGTCCGTTTCTGACATCAACGACGTTATCCTGGTCGGTGGTCAGACTCGTATGCCACTGGTTCAGGCCAAAGTGACTGAGTTCTTTGGTAAAGAGCCACGTAAAGACGTGAACCCGGATGAAGCGGTTGCAGTGGGTGCAGCGGTTCAGGGTGGTGTACTGGGCGGCGACGTGAAAGATGTGCTGCTGCTGGACGTTACCCCACTGTCACTGGGTATCGAAACCATGGGTGGCGTGATGACGTCGCTGATCAGCAAGAACACCACGATCCCGACCAAGCACAGCCAGGTGTTCTCAACTGCTGAAGATAACCAGTCAGCCGTGACCATTCACGTGCTGCAGGGTGAGCGTAAGCGCGCCAATGACAACAAGTCACTGGGCCAGTTCAACCTCGACGGTATCCAGGCTGCACCGCGCGGTATGCCGCAGATCGAAGTGACCTTCGACATCGATGCGGACGGTATCCTGCACGTGTCAGCGAAAGATAAGAACAGCGGTAAAGAGCAGAAAATCACCATTAAAGCCTCTTCTGGTCTGAACGATGAAGAGATCGAAAAAATGGTGCGCGACGCGGAAGCGAACGCCGAATCTGACCGTAAGTTCGAAGAGCTGGTACAGACGCGTAACCAGGGTGACCAGATTGCCCACAGCACGCGTAAGCAGCTGGATGAAGCGGGCGACAAACTGACCGCTGACGATAAAGCACCTATCGAAGCTGCGCTGGCTGCACTGGAAACCGCGCTGAAAGGCGAAGATAAAGCGGAAATCGACGCCAAAATGCAGGCGCTGATGGAAGTGTCCGGCAAACTGATGGAAGCAGCACAGCAGTCTCAGGCGGGTGCGGCGGATGCCGGCGATGCGTCAGCGAAGAAAGATGACGACGTTGTCGACGCTGAATTCGAAGAAGTGAAAGACAACAAGAAATAATTGCCCCTGACCGGGCGCGACGGTTGGCCTGACAGCCGTTGAAACCAGCACGGGCGTAGGAGTTCTCTCCACGCCCGTGCGATCATGTTAAGGGCTAAATAAATATGGCGAAGAGTGATTACTACGAGATTTTAGGCGTCGCCAAATCCGCAGACGAGCGTGAAATCAAAAAGGCTTACAAACGCCTGGCAATGAAGTTTCACCCGGACCGTAATCCCGGTGACAAAGAGGCCGAAGCCAAATTCAAAGAGGTTAAGGAAGCCTACGAAATCCTGACCGACGCGCAGAAGCGGGCGGCTTACGATCAATATGGCCACGCAGCCTTTGAACAGGGCGGCATGGGCGGCGGTGGATTCGGCGGCGGCGGCTTTGGTGGCGGCGGCGCAGATTTCAGCGATATCTTTGGCGACGTTTTCGGTGACATCTTTGGTGGTGGCCGCCGTCAGCGCGCAGCCCGTGGCGCCGATTTACGCTACAACATGGAGCTGTCGCTGGAAGAAGCGGTACGCGGCGTGACCAAAGAGATCCGCATTCCAACGCTGGAAGAGTGTGACGTCTGCCACGGCAGCGGCGCGAAAGCGGGCACGCAGCCTCAGACCTGTTCGACCTGTCACGGTGCCGGCCAGGTGCAGATGCGCCAGGGCTTCTTCACCGTACAGCAAGCCTGTCCGACCTGCCACGGTCGTGGCTCGGTGATTAAAGATCCGTGCAATGCCTGTCATGGTCATGGCCGGGTAGAGAAGTCGAAAACGCTGTCAGTGAAAATCCCGGCCGGGGTCGACACCGGTGACCGCATTCGGCTGAGCGGTGAAGGTGAAGCGGGTGAGCAGGGCGCACCAGCCGGCGATCTCTACGTTCAGGTATCGGTGAAGAAACACCCGATTTTCGAACGTGAAGAGAACAACCTCTACTGTGAAGTGCCGATCAACTTTGCGATGGCAGCACTGGGCGGTGAGATTGAAGTGCCAACGCTGGATGGTCGCGTGAAGCTCAAAGTGCCGTCTGAAACCCAGACCGGCAAACTGTTCCGCATGCGTGGACGCGGCGTGAAGTCGGTACGCGGCGGCGCGGTCGGCGATCTGCTGTGCCGGGTAGTGGTGGAAACGCCTGTCAGCCTCAATGAGAAACAGAAAGCGCTGTTGCGTGAACTGGAAGAGAGCTTTGGTGGCCCGAGCGGTGAACACAACAGCCCGCGCTCCAAAAGCTTCTTCGACGGCGTGAAAAAATTCTTTGATGACTTAACCCGTTAAGCGCATCACCCTCTGAAGCCAGCGCATTGTCGCTGGCTTTTTTTTGCCTGTTACCATAACTCGTCTTTTCCGAGTGATATACGCTAAATAATCTGTTTTTTTCGAGCTATCATTATCGGTATTCTTAGAGCCTTGATTGATCTCTGGAGAAGGACCCTGCGTGTGAATATCAGACTAAAAAAAATCCTGCATAGTGATGCCACCGGTGGCGTGGTATTAATCCTGGCCGCCGCGCTGGCGATGATCCTCGCCAATAACGACGCAACGCAGCAGGGCTATCGCGATCTGCTGGCGATTCCGGTGCAGTTCCGTTTCGGCGATCTCGATATCAACAAAAACCTGCTGCTGTGGATCAATGACGCGCTGATGGCGCTGTTTTTCCTGATGGTCGGGCTGGAGGTTAAGCGTGAACTGGTGATGGGCGCGCTGGCGAAACGTGAGCAGGCCATCTTTCCGCTGATCGCCGCGCTGGGTGGCATGGTGGCCCCGGCAATACTGTTCCTGCTGTTTAACGGCGCTGACGTTGAGACGCGCAGCGGATGGGCGATCCCGACCGCCACCGACATTGCATTTGCGCTGGGTATTCTGGCGCTGCTAGGCAGCCGGGTGCCACCGGCTTTGAAGATCTTCCTGATGGCGCTGGCGATCATTGATGACCTCGGGGCGATTGTGATTATCGCGCTGTTCTATACCCACGATCTGTCGGTCGCGTCACTGGGCGTCGCTGCCGCCGCGATTGGGGTGCTGGCGCTGATGAACCTGCTTAACGTGCGCAATACCGGCCTCTATCTGCTGGTGGGCATGGTGCTGTGGACCGCGGTGCTTAAGTCAGGCGTACACGCCACGCTGGCCGGTGTGGTGGTGGGTTTCCTGATCCCGCTGGCGAAGAAAGAGGGGCATTCACCGGCAATCCACCTTGAGCATGCGCTGCATCCGTGGGTGCGCTGGCTGATCCTGCCGCTGTTTGCCTTCGCTAATGCCGGCGTCTCGCTGGACGGCGTCTCCTTCGACAGCCTGTTCTCGCTGCTGCCGCTCGGCATCATTGCTGGTCTGCTGATTGGTAAGCCGCTGGGTATCACGCTGTTCTGCTGGCTGGCGGTAAAAATGGGCCTCGCCCGGCTGCCTGAAAATACTCACATTAAGGATATCGCAGCGGTTGGGGTGTTATGTGGCATCGGTTTTACCATGTCGATCTTCATCGGCTCGCTGGCTTATGGCGACACTAATGCTGAACTGATTACCCTGGCGAAGCTGGGCATTCTGATCGGATCGATTCTCTCGGCGGTGCTGGGCTACCTGATTCTGTGGCGGCGTCTGGCACAGCGTGCCGGTTGAGCAGCTGGGAGTGAGGAATGATGTCGCACATTAACTACAATCATCTCTACTACTTCTGGCACGCCTGCCGGACCGGATCGATTGTCGGTGCCGCTGAGGCGCTCTCCCTGACGCCGCAAACCATCACCGGACAGATTAAGGCGCTTGAGGAGCGCCTGCAGGGCAAGCTGTTCCGCCGGCAGGGGCGCGGGCTGGTGCCGACCGAGCTGGGACAGCTGGTGTTCCGCTATGCGGACCGGATGTTCATGCTCGGCCAGGAGATGCTGGATATCGTTAACTACCGCAAAGAGTCGCATCTGCTGTTTGACGTCGGCGTGGCGGACGCGCTGTCTAAACAACTGGTGAGCAAGGTGCTGGAGACGGCGGTGGTGGCGGATGAGAAGATTCATCTGCGCTGCTTTGAGTCGACCCATGAAATGCTGCTGGAGCAGCTCAGCCAGCACAAGCTGGATATGATTATCTCTGACTGCCCGATCGATTCGACCCAGCAGGAGGGGCTGTTTTCGGTCAAGCTGGGCGAGTGTCCGGTCAGCTTCTGGTCAACGCTGCCGCTGCCCGAGCGGCCTTTTCCGGCCTGTCTGGAGACGCGCCGGCTGTTGATTCCGGGACGCCGTTCGATGCTGGGACGTAAGATTCTTAACTGGATCAATAGTCAGGGATTGCAGGTCGACATCCTGGGCGAATTTGATGATGCGGCGTTAATGAAAGCGTTCGGGGCCGGGCAGAATGCCATTTTTGTCGCTCCGGTGCTGGACCGGCAGGATATCTGGCAGCGTGAGGTGATCGAAGAGGTCGGGCGGCTGGATACGGTATTAGAGGAGTATCACATCATCTTTGCTGAGCGAATGATTCAGCATCCGGCGGTACAGCGCATCTGTCATGCAGACTTCAGCACGCTGTTTCCACGCCCTGTTACAGACGAAAAAAAACCGGCGTAAAAGCCGGTTCTTTCAACAAAGCGATGAACAAGCGGCGATTAAGCCAGTTTGTTGATCTGTGCAGTCAGGTTTGCTTTATAACGTGCAGCTTTGTTTTTGTGGATCAGACCTTTAGCAGCCTGACGGTCCACGATTGGTTGCATTTCATTGAATGCGTTCTGCGCAGCAGCTTTGTCGCCTGAAGCGATCGCCGCGTATACTTTCTTAACGAAGGTACGCATCATAGAGCGGCGGCTAGCGTTATGCTTACGGCGTTTCTCAGATGTTACGGCGCGTTTCTTAGCTGATTTGATATTAGCCAAGGTCCAACTCCCAAATGTGTTCTATAGAGACAAATCAAAGGCCGAGGACTATGCCCTTCCAACCTGATTTTGTCAATGGATTTGTGCAAATAAGCGTCGCTCTATGAGCAGCACTCGGTTACGTATTTGATGGCGCAAGATTCTACCAGCTTCCCCTCGCTGAATACAGTATTTCGCGACAAAATTCTTATCCGCGGCCTCCGCGCCAGTAAATGCGCACCGTTAAGCATGAAAGGCGTGCTGACGGGTTAACCTTAGCCGGTTTCAAGGGTATAATCCGCCGATTTCCACCGGTTTGAGTCAGCCATGAAGTTTATCCGCGGTATTCATAATCTTAACGAGCAGCATCGCGGCTGCGTTCTGACCATTGGTAATTTCGATGGCGTGCACCGCGGTCATCAGGCGCTGATGTCCCGCCTGTGTGAAGAGGGACGGAAGCGTAATTTACCGGTGGTGGTGATGGTTTTTGAACCGCAACCGCTGGAACTGTTTGCTGGCGACAAAGCCCCGGCGCGCCTGACGCGTCTGCGTGAAAAACTGCGCTATCTGGCTGAAGCCGGTGTCGATAAAGTGCTGTGCGTTCGCTTTGATCGCCGTTTTGCGGCGCTGTCGGCGCAGAGTTTTATCAGCGAATTATTAGTTGAAAAACTCGACGTGAAATACCTCGCGGTGGGCGATGACTTCCGCTTCGGCGCTGGTCGCCAGGGCGATTTCCTGTTATTACAGAAAGCCGGTGCGGAGTATGGCTTTGATGTTGTCAGCACTGAAACCTTCTGTGACGGCGGCAAGCGCATCAGCAGCACCGCCGTGCGTCAGGCACTGGCCGCAGATGACTTAGCGCTGGCGCAATCGCTGTTAGGCCACCCTTTTAGTATTTCAGGTCGTGTGGTGCACGGTGATGCACTGGGACGCACGCTGGGTTTTCCGACCGCTAACCTTCCTCTGCGCCGCAGCGTTTCGCCGGTGAAAGGCGTTTATGCGGTTGAGGTTCATGGCCTGACGCCTGAGCCGATCCCCGGCGTGGCCAACATTGGCACCCGTCCGACCGTAAAAGGTTTACGCCAGCAGCTTGAAGTTCACCTGCTTGACATCAATATGAATCTATATGGCCGGCACATTGACGTGGTGCTGAAGCAGAAATTACGAAACGAGCAGCGCTTTGCCTCACTGGAGGCGTTGAAAGAACAAATTGCGAAAGATGTGGTAACGGCCCGGCAGTTCTTCGGGCGTTAACCTGAGCGAAAAACGGAATCGAGAATCTGATGAGTGACTATAAATCTACCCTGAATTTGCCGGAAACGGGATTCCCGATGCGTGGCGATCTGGCCAAACGCGAACCGGGAATGTTGCAACGCTGGAATGCTGACAACCTGTACGGCATTATCCGCGAAGCCAAAAAAGGGAAAAAAACCTTTATCCTGCATGATGGCCCTCCGTATGCGAACGGCAGCATTCATATTGGTCACTCCGTTAACAAGATTCTGAAAGACATTATCGTCAAGTCGAAAGGCATGGCGGGCTATGACTCGCCGTACGTACCGGGCTGGGACTGCCACGGTCTGCCTATCGAACACAAAGTTGAGCAGATGATCGGCAAGCCAGGCGAGAAGGTCAGCGCTGCCGAGTTCCGCGCAGCGTGTCGTAAATATGCCGCCGAACAGGTTGAAGGCCAGAAAGCGGACTTTATCCGTCTGGGCGTGCTGGGCGACTGGGATCGTCCTTACCTGACGATGGACTTTGCGACCGAAGCCAACATCATTCGCGCGCTGGGTAAAATCATCGACAACGGCCACCTGCACAAAGGCGCCAAGCCGGTGCACTGGTGCCTTGATTGCCGTTCTGCGCTGGCAGAAGCGGAAGTAGAGTACTACGACAAGACTTCCCCTTCGATTGACGTGATGTTCAACGCTATTGATGCCGATGCGGTACGTCAGGCCTTTGGCGCTGCGCAGGTTGAGGGTCCGATTTCACTGGTGATCTGGACCACCACGCCGTGGACGCTGCCGGCTAACCGCGCCATCTCGTTAAACGCGGAATTTGACTATCAGTTGCTGCAGATCGACGGTCGTGCGCTGATCCTGGCGAAAGATCTGGTCGAAAGCGTGATGAAGCGCGCGGGCGTCAGCGAATGGCGTGTGCTGGGCGAATGCAAAGGCGCGGCGCTGGAGCTGCAGAAATTCCAGCATCCGTTCCTGGCGATTCAGTCGCTGGTGGTGTTGGGCGATCACGTGACGCTGGAAGCCGGTACCGGTGCGGTACACACGGCGCCTGGCCACGGCCCGGATGACTATGTCATCGGCCAGAAATATGGCATCGAAACCGCCAATCCGGTCGGCCCGGATGGCAGCTATCTGCCAGGCACCTATCCGACGCTGGATGGGGTCAACGTATTTAAAGCCAACGACATGATCGTTGAGCTGCTGAAAGAGAAAGGCGCGCTGCTGCACGTTGAGAAACTGCTGCACAGCTATCCGCACTGCTGGCGTCACAAAACGCCCATTATCTTCCGTGCCACGCCGCAATGGTTCATCAGCATGGATCAGAAAGGCCTGCGTGCGCAGTCGCTGCAGGAGATCAAAGGCGTGCAGTGGATCCCGGACTGGGGCCAGGCGCGTATTGAATCAATGGTGGCTAACCGTCCTGACTGGTGCATCTCGCGTCAGCTACCTGGGGCGTGCCGATGGCGCTGTTCGTCCATAAAGAGACAGAGCAGCTGCATCCGGACACCCTGTCGCTGATGGAGAAAGTGGCGCAGCGCGTTGAGCAGGATGGCATTCAGGCGTGGTGGGATCTCGATCCGCGTGACCTGATGGGCGACGATGCCGATCACTACGTTAAGGTGCCTGACACCCTGGACGTCTGGTTTGACTCCGGTTCAACCAGCTATTCGGTGGTCGATGCGCGTCCTGAATTTGGCGGTCACACCCCGGATATGTATCTGGAAGGCTCGGATCAGCATCGCGGCTGGTTTATGTCTTCACTGATGATCTCGACGGCGATGAAAGGCAAAGCGCCTTATCGTCAGGTACTGACGCACGGTTTCACCGTGGATGGTCAGGGCCGTAAGATGTCGAAATCGATCGGCAACACCGTGTCGCCGCAGGATGTGATGAACAAACTGGGCGCTGATATTCTGCGTCTGTGGGTCGCCTCTACCGATTACTCTGGCGAAATGGCGGTTTCGGATGAGATCCTGAAACGCTCTGCCGATGCCTATCGTCGTATCCGCAACACCGCACGTTTCCTGCTGGCTAACCTCAGCGGTTTCAATCCGGCCACCGATCTGGTGCAGCCGGAAGAGATGGTGGTCGTGGATCGCTGGGCAGTGGGCCGCGCACAGGCGGCCCAGGCCGATATCACCGCCTCCTACGAAAACTACGACTTCCATGAAGTGATTCAGCGTCTGATGCAGTTTTGTTCGGTGGAGATGGGCAGCTTCTATCTCGACATCATCAAAGACCGTCAGTACACCGCCAAAGGCGACAGCCTGGCGCGTCGCAGCTGTCAGACCGCGCTGTGGCACATCGTTGAAGCGCTGGTGCGCTGGATGGCACCGATCATGTCGTTTACTGCGGATGAGATCTGGGGCTACCTGCCAGGCGAACGCGCTCAGTACGTCTTCACCGAAGAGTGGTACCAGGGCCTGTTTGGCCTGGCGGACAATGAAGCGCTGAACGACGCCTACTGGGCTGAGCTGCTGCAAGTACGCGGTGAAGTGAACAAGGTGATTGAGCAGGCGCGTGCCGACAAACGCATCGGTGGTGCACTGGAAGCAACGGTGACACTGTATGCCGAGCCGGAGCTGGCAGCTAAACTGCAGGCGCTGGGCAATGAGCTACGCTTTGTGCTGCTGACCTCAGGTGCGCAGGTGGCGGATTACGCCCTGGCGAACGACGAAGCGCAGCAGAGCGAATTGCTGAAAGGTCTGAAAATTGCCCTGCATAAAGCGGAAGGCGAGAAATGTCAGCGCTGCTGGCATTACACTACCGACGTCGGTCAGAACCCGGAGCACGCTGAGGTCTGCGGTCGTTGTTATACCAACGTAGCCGGTAACGGTGAAGAGCGTAAATTTGCCTGATGCGTAAACCTATTTTATCAACCGGATTGCGCTGGCTGTGGCTGGTGCTGGTGGTAATTGTTGTCGACTTCGCCAGTAAGCAGTGGGTGATGAACAACATGATGCTGCACGAAACGCAGCCGCTGATACCGTTCCTGAACCTGTTTTACGCCCACAACTACGGTGCGGCGTTCAGTTTCCTGGCGGACAAAGGTGGCTGGCAGCGCTGGTTCTTTGCCGGCATCGCGCTGGCAATTGTGGTCTCGCTGCTGGTGATGATGTATCGCAACCGTGCCAGTCAGAAGATCGCCAACATCGCTTATGCGTTGATCATCGGCGGGGCGATAGGCAACCTGTTCGATCGCTCTTATCACGGCTTTGTGGTCGATTTTATCGATTTCTACGTCGGTAACTGGCACTTCGCTACATTTAATATCGCTGACTGCGGCATCTGTATTGGTGCGGCGTTAGTGGTGCTGGAGGGCTTTCTCAGCCCTACCGGCAAACAGGCAAAACAGAAAGGGTAAGTGATGAGTGAGTCTGTACAGCGCGACAGCGCGGTGTTGGTGCATTTTACGCTGAAGCTGGAAGATGGCTCGACGGCGGAATCGACCCGTGCAAACGGTAAGCCGGCGCTGTTTCGTCTGGGCGATGGCAGCCTGTCGGCCGCGCTGGAACAGGCGTTGCTCGGGCTGAAAGCCGGTGAAACTAAACAGTTCACCCTGGCACCGGAAGAGGCGTTCGGTAACGTCAGTCCTGATCTGATTCAGTACTTCTCCCGGCGTGATTTTATCGATGCGGGCGAGCCAGAAGTGGGTGCCATTATGCTGTTTACCGGCATGGGCGGCAGCGAAATGCCAGGCGTGATCCGTGAAGTCTCGGGTGATTCCATCACTGTGGATTTCAACCATCCGCTGGCAGGCCATCGCATTCAGTTTGATATTGAGGTGCTGGAAATTGATCCAGCGCTGGAGGCGAACGATGCAAATCCTGTTGGCTAATCCGCGCGGTTTCTGCGCTGGCGTTGATCGGGCAATCAGTATTGTCGAGCGCGCACTGGAGATGTATGGTGCGCCGATCTATGTGCGTCATGAAGTGGTGCACAACCGCTACGTGGTCAACAGCCTGCGTGAGCGTGGTGCGATCTTTATTGAAGAGATCAGCGAAGTGCCGGATGACGCGATTCTGATTTTCTCTGCGCACGGTGTTTCTCAGGCCGTGCGCGCAGAAGCCAAAGCGCGCAATCTCACCATGCTATTTGACGCTACCTGTCCACTGGTGACCAAAGTGCATATGGAAGTGGCCCGCGCCAGCCGTAAGGGTGTGGAAGCGATTCTGATTGGTCACGCTGGTCATCCGGAAGTAGAAGGCACCATGGGGCAGTACAACAACCCCAACGGTGGAATGTACCTGGTCGAGTCGCCGGAAGATGTGTTTAAGCTGACGGTTAAAGACGAGAGCAATCTCAGCTTCATGACCCAGACCACGCTGTCGGTGGACGATACCTCTGATATCATTGACGCGCTGCGTCAGCGTTTTCCGTCGATTATCGGGCCGCGCAAAGATGATATTTGCTACGCCACTACCAACCGCCAGGAAGCCGTACGTACTCTGGCGCGTGACGCAGACGTGGTGCTGGTGGTCGGCTCGAAGAACTCGTCCAACTCTAACCGCCTGGCGGAACTGGCACAGCGTGCCGGTAAGCTGGCGAAGCTGATTGACTCGGCAGATGATATTCAGGAAGAGTGGGTCAAGGGCGTTGAGTGCATCGGCGTCACCGCGGGTGCCTCTGCGCCGGATATTCTGGTGCAGCAGGTGATCCAGCGTTTGCGTGAGATGGGCGGCGAAGCGGCGATTGAGCTGATTGGCCGGGAAGAGAATATCGTCTTCGAAGTGCCGAAAGAGCTGCGCGTCGATGTACGTGAAGTGCAGTAACCTTCTGATGTAATTCAAAAATAAAGGCCGACTCAGTTCGGCCTTTTTTGTTTTTCTATACAGCCGACACGGCACTTTACGCCATCGCGATTGCTTTTACTGATAATCGTGCGCGGCTGGCATAAAATTCTTATTATCCCTGATTAATAGTGGCGTGCCTGTTAACTCGTGGTTAACCTGATCACGCTTTGGATGCATAGTTTTGTTTTAGGAATGAATAAATATGAAAATTATCCGTATTGCAATTGTCGGCGCACCGGGTCGTATGGGCCGTAATCTGATCCAGGCGACGCAGCAGACGGAAGCGGTGGAACTGGGTGCGGCACTGGCGCGTCCTGGCTCCTCTTTGATCGGTAGCGATGCCGGTGAATTAGCCGGTATCGGCAAAAATGGCATCATCATCGCTGACGACTTACGCGCGGTGATCGATGACTTCGATGTGCTGATCGACTTTACCCGTCCTGAAGGTACGCTGGATTATCTGGCTGTCTGCCGTGAGCACGGTAAAGCGATGGTGATTGGCACCACCGGGTTTGATGAAGCCGGTAAAGCGGCGATCCGGGCGGCCGCAGAAGAGATTGCGATCGTGTTTGCCGCTAACTTCAGCGTTGGCGTTAACCTGGTGCTGAAGTTGCTGGAGAAGGCCGCCAAAGTCATGGGCGACTACGCGGATATCGAAATTATTGAAGCTCACCATCGCCACAAAGTGGATGCGCCTTCTGGCACCGCGCTGGCGATGGGGGAAGCCATTGCCGATGCCATGCAGTGGAAACTGGATGAGCATGCGGTATACAGCCGTGAAGGTTACACCGGCGAACGCCAGCCGCAGACCATCGGCTTTGCCACGGTGCGGGCAGGGGATATCGTCGGCGAGCATACGGCAATGTTTGCAGATATCGGCGAGCGGGTAGAGATAACCCACAAGGCTTCAAGCCGGATGACCTTTGCAAAGGGGGCGGTTAAGGCGGCATTTTGGTTGAAAGATAAGAAATCTGGCCTGTTTGACATGCGTGATGTGCTGGATTTGTCGATGTTTTGAGTGTTGTGAACCATCGTGATGTGGTTATTTCAATCGGTAATAGCTTGATTGAAAAGGGGCAATGTTTTCATTGCCCTTAATTTTATAAAAAATAATCCTCTCTGATAAAATTCCTCTCGGAAGTTTTATTTTTCGTTATTTGCTGTGATCTTTTTCTGTCGCTTTCGCTGTTTTTGACCATTTGGTCAAAAATAACAGTCTCCTGCTGGCTGTTTCGCTTTTTTACCGTCTGGCAAACGATTATTCCGCCGAGTTTTCCTCTATTTTTGCCGCTTATGCGCGGTTTCATGTTCAGAAGGCAGATAATAGTAAAAAAATTCCGGCTCAGGGTAGACAAGTACCAGGTCGATCATTAGAATGCGCGCAATTTGCCAAAAATCGACAATTCAGGCGGTTTTTGCATTGATTCAGGCTACTATTTTGAATTAATATGCAGATATTGTGACTGTTTATTCCCTGGAGGATGTTTTGATTAAGTCAGCGCTCTTGGTTCTGGAAGACGGAACCCAATTCCACGGTCGGGCCATCGGGGCAACAGGGTCGGCAGTGGGGGAAGTCGTTTTCAACACCTCAATGACCGGTTATCAAGAAATCCTCACTGATCCCTCCTATTCCCGCCAAATCGTCACTCTCACTTATCCTCATATCGGCAATGTCGGTGCCAATGCCGCCGACGAAGAATCCAGTCAGATTCACGCTCAGGGCCTGGTTATTCGCGACCTGCCGCTGATTGCCAGCAATTTCCGCAGTGAAGAGGGCTTATCCGCCTATCTGCAGCGCAATAACATTGTGGCGATTGCCGATATTGATACCCGTAAGCTGACTCGCTTACTGCGCGAGAAAGGGGCGCAAAACGGCTGCATCATCGCCGGTGACAACCCGGATGCAGCGCTGGCGCTGCAAAAAGCCCAGGCGTTCCCGGGTCTGAAAGGCATGGATCTGGCGAAAGAAGTCAGCACGGCCGAAACCTACAGCTGGCAGCAGGGCAGCTGGCAGCTGGAAGGAGGACTGCCAGAGCAGTCATCAGCCGATGCGCTGCCTTACCATGTGGTCGCCTACGACTACGGTGCCAAGCGCAATATTCTGCGGATGCTGGTGGATCGCGGCTGTCGCCTGACGGTAGTGCCGGCTCAGACGTCTGCGGAAGAAGTGCTGAAGCTGAACCCGGATGGCATTTTCCTCTCCAACGGTCCCGGTGACCCGGAGCCGTGTGACTATGCGATCACCGCCATTCAGGCATTTCTGAACACCGATATCCCGCTGTTTGGTATCTGCCTCGGCCACCAGTTGCTGGCGCTGGCCAGCGGTGCAAAGACCGTCAAGATGAAGCTGGGCCACCACGGTGGTAACCATCCGGTGAAAGATCTCGATAACAACCGCGTGATGATTACCGCGCAGAACCACGGATTCGCGGTTGATGAAACCGATCTGCCGACTAATCTGCGTGTGACCCACATTTCACTGTTTGATAAGACCGTGCAGGGCATTCACCGCACTGACAAGCCGGCTTTCAGTTTCCAGGGCCACCCTGAAGCCAGTCCTGGACCGGGCGATGCCGCGCCGTTGTTTGACCACTTTATTGAATTGATTGACGCATTCCGTTCGAAAGCGAAGTAATCAGGAGCTAATCATGCCAAAACGTACAGACATAAAATCCATCCTGATTCTTGGCGCCGGTCCGATTGTGATCGGCCAGGCCTGCGAATTTGACTATTCCGGTGCGCAGGCGTGTAAGGCGCTGCGTGAAGAGGGTTACCGCGTCATTCTGGTCAACTCCAACCCCGCGACCATTATGACTGACCCGGAAATGGCCGATGCGACCTACATCGAACCTATTCACTGGGAAGTGGTACGTAAAATCATCGAAAAAGAGCGTCCGGATGCGGTACTGCCGACTATGGGCGGCCAGACGGCGCTGAACTGTGCGCTGGAACTGGAACGTCAGGGCGTGCTGGCAGAGTTTGGCGTCACCATGATTGGTGCCACTGCCGATGCGATTGATAAGGCCGAAGACCGTCGCCGTTTTGACGTCGCGATGAAAAGCATCGGGCTGGATACTGCCCGTTCAGGCATCGCGCACACCATGGAAGAAGCGCTGGCAGTGGCTGAAGATGTCGGCTTCCCGTGCATTATCCGTCCTTCGTTCACCATGGGCGGCACCGGTGGCGGTATCGCGTATAACCGCGAAGAGTTTGAAGAGATTTGCGAACGCGGTCTCGACCTCTCTCCAACCAATGAGCTGTTGATCGATGAGTCGCTGATTGGCTGGAAAGAGTATGAGATGGAAGTGGTGCGCGATAAGAATGACAACTGCATCATCGTCTGCTCGATCGAAAACTTTGATGCGATGGGCATCCACACCGGTGACTCGATCACGGTAGCGCCTGCCCAGACGCTGACCGATAAAGAGTACCAGATCATGCGTAACGCCTCGCTGGCGGTGCTGCGTGAAATCGGCGTCGAAACCGGTGGCTCCAACGTGCAGTTCTCAGTCAACCCGAAAAACGGCCGGCTGATTGTGATCGAGATGAACCCGCGCGTCTCGCGTTCTTCCGCGCTGGCCTCGAAAGCCACCGGCTTCCCGATTGCCAAAGTGGCGGCCAAACTGGCAGTCGGCTTTACCCTCGACGAACTGATGAACGACATCACCGGTGGCTTAACGCCAGCGTCGTTTGAGCCATCGATTGACTACGTTGTCACCAAGATCCCACGTTTCAACTTCGAAAAATTTGCCGGCGCTAACGATCGCCTGACCACCCAGATGAAATCGGTGGGTGAAGTGATGGCGATTGGCCGCACTTTCCAGGAGTCGATGCAGAAAGCACTGCGTGGTCTGGAAGTGGGTGCCAACGGCTTCGACCCGAAAGTTCATCTCGACGACCCGGAAGCGCTGACCCGCATCCGTCGCGAACTGAAAGATGCCGGTTCCGACCGCATCTGGTACATCGCTGATGCGTTCCGCGCTGGCATGTCCGTCGACGGCGTGTTCAACCTGACCAACATTGACCGCTGGTTCCTGGTGCAGATTGAAGAGCTGGTGCGGCTGGAAGAGCAGGTTGCACGCGAAGGGGTGAACAGCCTCGACTATACGTTCCTGCGTGCCCTGAAGCGTAAAGGCTTTGCCGATGCACGACTGGCGACGCTGGCCGGTGTGGCCGAAAGCGAAATTCGTAAGCTGCGTCAGCAGTTCAACCTGCATCCGGTTTACAAGCGCGTTGATACCTGCGCCGCAGAATTCGCGACCGACACCGCCTACATGTACTCCACTTATGAAGAAGAGTGCGAAGCGAATCCGAACCGGGACCGTGAAAAAATCATGGTGCTGGGTGGCGGGCCTAACCGTATCGGCCAGGGCATCGAGTTCGACTACTGCTGCGTTCACGCGGCGCTGGCGCTGCGTGAAGACGGTTACGAGACCATTATGGTCAACTGTAACCCGGAAACCGTGTCGACCGACTACGACACCTCTGATCGCCTCTACTTCGAACCGGTCACGCTGGAAGATGTGCTGGAGATTGTGCGCATTGAGCAGCCGAAAGGCGTCATCGTCCAGTATGGCGGTCAGACGCCGCTGAAACTGGCACGTGCACTGGAAGCGGCCGGCGTGCCGGTTATCGGCACCAGCCCGGACTCGATTGACCGTGCTGAAGACCGTGAACGTTTCCAGCAGGCAGTCGATCGCCTGAACCTTAAGCAGCCGGCTAACGCCACGGTAGCGACGCTGGAGCAGGCGGTTGAGAAAGCTGCCGGCCTGGGTTATCCGCTGGTGGTGCGTCCTTCGTATGTGCTCGGCGGTCGCGCGATGGAGATTGTCTACGACGAAATCGACCTCAAGCGCTACTTCCAGACGGCAGTCTCGGTCTCTAACGATGCGCCGGTACTGCTGGATCGCTTCCTTGATGACGCGGTAGAAGTTGATGTCGATGCGATTTGCGACGGTGAGCGGGTGCTGATTGGCGGCATCATGGAACACATTGAGCAGGCTGGCGTGCATTCCGGCGACTCCGCCTGTTCGCTGCCCGCCTACACCCTGAATCAGGAGATTCAGAATGTGATGCGTCAGCAGGTTGAGAAGCTGGCGTTTGAACTCAACGTACGTGGTCTGATGAACGTGCAGTTCGCGGTCAAAGACAACGAAGTTTACCTGATTGAAGTCAACCCGCGTGCGGCCCGTACCGTACCGTTCGTCTCCAAAGCGACCGGTGTGCCGCTGGCAAAAGTAGCGGCGCGCGTGATGGCCGGCAAAACGCTGGCCGAGCAGGGCGTGACCGAAGAGGTGATCCCACCTTACTATTCGGTGAAAGAAGTGGTGTTGCCGTTCAACAAGTTCCAGGGCGTCGACCCGATTCTTGGCCCGGAAATGCGCTCTACCGGTGAAGTGATGGGTGTCGGCCGGACCTTCGCTGAAGCCTTTGCCAAAGCGATGCTCGGTGCGCAGAGTAACATGAAGAAGTCAGGTCGTGCGCTGCTGTCGGTACGTGAAGGCGATAAGAAACGTATCGTCGACCTGGCGGCCAAGCTGCAGAAGTTTGGTTTCGAACTGGATGCGACTCACGGTACGGCGGTGGTGCTGGGTGAAGCGGGCATCAATCCGCGCCTGGTCAACAAAGTGCATGAAGGGCGTCCGCACATTCAGGATCGTCTGAAGAATGGCGAATATACCTACATCGTCAATACCACCGCGGGACGTCAGGCGATTGAAGATTCGAAGCTGATTCGCCGCAGCGCACTGCAGTATAAAGTGCACTATGACACCACGCTGAACGGCGGATTCGCCACGGCGATGGCGCTGAATGCTGATCCAACCGAGCAGGTTATCTCGGTACAGGAAATGCACGCGCAAATCAAAGCGAAATAATCGTCGCAACGGCTCCTTCGGGGGCCGTTTTTTTTGGCATTCGCTGGCCCTGAATCGCGTATCAGAAACAGACGCATTTGAATTAAAGCTGCTGATTTGGCTTAATTTTTTAGCTTTCGGTGCGAATAACGCCGTTTCGCACATTTTTATAAATGAAACACTTCCTGTACAGATTTTTCATCAGTACTATGCCTGCCGCTCATTACCAGAGCGGCTTCAGGACATAAATAAAATGAAAATGCGTACTTTTTCTCTGAGTGCAGTGGCTGCACTGATGGCAATGCTTCCTTTCGCCAGCCAGGCGGAAATCACCCTGTTAAAATAGGACCCGCAGGCGGGCGATCCGCTTAGCCGGCTGAACTTTACCGTGGGCGGCAGTATTCGTGCCCAGGTTAATCACCAGACTGGCGTGAACGACAAATCTTACAAGCGCGACGGCTTTGACGGCGGTACCCGTTTCCGTTTTGGCGCTGACTATTATCTGTTTGATGATGTCAGCTGGATCAGCTACTACGAGCTGGGCGTCAACGTACCCGCCGTGTTCGACTGGGATCGCCACTACGCAGATGGCGCGAATAACACCACCCGTCGCCAGCTTTACACCGGCCTGAAAAGCAAGACCTGGGGCCAGCTGACCTTTGGCCAGCAGAACAGCGTTTATTACGATACGGTCGGCGCTAAAACCGATATCTGGGATTACGACATGATTGGCCAGGCACCGGGCAACGGAATCAACGGTGACTATGACGGATCTTACCGTTCGCGTAAGCAGCTGAAGTATAAAAACACCTTCGGCGATGTCGATCTCTACGCTTCTTATCTGTTCGAGGATAACGAATATCTGCAGGGTAACGGCCTGCGCTACAAGCGCAAAGGCGGCGGCTCGCTGGGGCTGGATTATCACATTACCGACGATCTGAGCTGGGGCACGGCGTGGAACTATACGCATGCGGCGATGCGTAACCCGGACAACGGCGACAGCAAAGACTATGACCAGAACATTCTGGGTACCGCACTGAGCTGGACACCAGGCAACTGGACCCTGTCAGCAGGCGGTGGCTGGTATCAGAACTTCATGACCACCAAGCGCAAAGATGTGCATGACTACTTTGCTGGCGACGCGTGGGGCATTGAGTACTTTGCCGGTTATAAAGTCCCGGTGGCGCAATATGGTCTGAAAGCGGTGCAGCCTTACGTGATGGGTGACCGTATCGAATATGCTAACGGCCGTAACTACCAGCGCATCGATAACGGACTGGGCGTGACGCTGTTCCTCGACTACGGTTTCCGCGTCGATTACGAACACGTCTTCACCTCCAGCACCGATAACCTCGGTGATATGAATCTGGTGCGTCTGCGCTACGATTTCTGATTACGCTGACGGCTCCTGCGGGAGCCGTTTTTATTTGTCTCTTCCTTTTGTACCAGCATAAGCCGGATCTCTGGCGTGCTGCGGCCAGCCATCGTCATTGCACGGTGAAAAACTCTGCCTCAGCGCAAAAAAGCGGTGGCAAAAAAGCTTTACTCAAATAGACCTTTCTCGCTATCGACGAAAGTTTCGCCTTTACGTATGATGGCGCCAATTTTTTCCAGTGAGTGGTTAACATGATTAGTCTTATCGCGGCATTAGCAGCAGATCGCATTATTGGTATGGAGAACGCCATGCCGTGGGACCTGCCTGCAGATTTGGCGTGGTTTAAGCGCAATACGCTGAAAAAGCCGGTGATTATGGGCCGGCTGACCTTTGAATCTATTGGTCGTCCGCTGCCGGGCCGGCTGAACATCGTGGTCAGCAGCAAGCCGGGTAGCGCCGAAGGCGTCACCTGGGTCACCTCGCTGGATGCGGCGTTGCAGGCCGCCGGTGATGCTGAAGAGGTTATGGTGATTGGTGGTGGTCGGATTTATGAGCAGATGCTGCCGCGTGCCGACCGTCTCTATCTGACCCACATTGATGCAGAAGTGGAGGGTGATACTCAGTTCCCGGACTACGAGCCAGACGAGTGGCAGTCGACCTTCAGCGAATTTCATGACGCTGATGCACAGAACTCACACAGCTACTGTTTTGAGATCCTCGATCGCCGCCGTTAAGCCCGATCGCAATAAAAAAACGCCCTGCATATTGCAGGGCGTTTTTGTTTGTCGGGTCAGCCGGCGGATTGCTGAGTGATAACCTCATCCGGCAACGGTTGCTGGCGATTGGAAGGCTGCACATAGTAGCGCTGGCTTTCCCAGTGCAGCAGGGTCAGCGTACCACCCCAGCAGCAGCCGGTATCCAGGCCAATAATTCCTTCTGGCGTGCCTTTGCCTTCCAGCGAGGCCCAGTGACCGAACACAATGGTATAGTCACGCGCCACCGGTCCTTCGATGTTGAACCACGGCTTTAACGGCGGCAGTGCCGACTCCGGCGCATCCTTGCAGATCATATCCAGCTGACCATTCGGGAAGCAGTAGCGCATCCGGGTGAGGGCGTTGGTGCTGAAGCGCAGGCGGGCCAGCCCGGTAAGGTCTTCGCTCCAGTTGTTCGGCATATCGCCATACATCGCATCCAGGAACAGCGGATAGCTGTCACTGGCGAGCACTGCTTCGACTTCACGCGCACACTTTTTCGCGGTTTCGATATCCCACTGCGGCGTAATACCGGCATGGCCCATCACCAGCTTGTGCTCTTCATCGACCTGTAACAGCGGCTGACGCCGCAGCCAGTTGATCAGCTCATCCGCATCGTCCGCTTCCAGCAGTGGCGTCAGGCGATCTTTAGGCTTGTTACGGCTGATACCTGCGTAGACCGCCAGCAGATGCAGATCGTGATTGCCCAGCACCAGTCGCACCGCATCGCCCAGTGATTTCACGTAGCGCAGCACCTCAAGCGAACCCGGGCCGCGCGCCACCAGGTCGCCGGTCAGCCACAGAGTATCCTGCTGAGGATTGAAATCGACCTGCTGCAGCAGCGCACGTAATTCGTCGTAGCACCCGTGAACGTCGCCAATCAGGTATGTGCTCATAGACTTTTATCCAGTATGAAAATTTGCCCGACGAAGCGGGCAACAGGCGTGCAAATCAATGAATGTGAGTTTGAATTGCGAGGCGGAAAACCGGGATTTCGACCTGAAAGGTTTCACCCTGTTCGTCGATCATCACATAGTGTCCCTGCATGGTGCCCATCGGGGTTTCAATCACTGCACCGCTGGTGTACTGAAATTCATTGCCGGCTGCGATATGCGGCTGTTCGCCGACCACGCCTTCGCCCTGAACTTCGGTTTCCCGGCCGTTACCATTGGTAATCAGCCAGTAGCGTCCCAGCAGTTGCACCGGTGAACGGCCGAGGTTGCGAATGGTAATGGTATAGGCGAAGACGTAACGCTCGTCATCCGGTGAGGATTGCGAGGCGACGTACTGGCTTTGCACATGAACCGAGACGCGGGCCGTTTCACTCATCACTTACTCCTGCGATTTTCCCAGATGGTTCGCCAGCCAGTTTGCCAGCTGACAATATTGCGCGACCGAAACGTTTTCAGCCCGCAGGGTTGGATCAATCGACAACTCTTCCAGCGCACCGGCGGTCACCATGTGACTCAGGCTATTGCGCAGCGTTTTACGACGCTGACCAAATGCTTCAGTGGTCACGCGGCTCAGGATACGCACGTCGCTGACCGGATGTGGCGGCTCGGCAAACGGCACCAGGCGTACCACGGCAGAATCAACTTTCGGCGGCGGCGTGAACGAGTGCGGAGGAACTTCCAGCACCGGAATCACCTGACAGTAATATTGCGCCATCACCGTCAGACGGCCGTAGGCTTTGCTACCCGGACCGGCGACCAGACGGTTGACCACTTCTTTTTGCAGCATGAAGTGCATGTCTTTGATCGAACCAGTATAGCTGAAAAGATGAAACATCAGCGGGGTCGAAATGTTGTACGGCAGGTTGCCAAATACGCGCAGCGGCTGGCCTCTTTCCTGCGCCAGCGCGGCGAAGTCGAAGGTCATGGCATCCTGCTGGAAAATGGTCAGCTTTGGTCCGAGGAACGGATGGGTTTGCAGGCGCGCAGCGAGATCGCGGTCCAGTTCCACCACCGTTAAGCTGTCGAGGCGTTCGCCCACCGGCTCGGTTAAGGCACCCAGGCCAGGACCGATCTCCACCAGCGCTTCATCGCGCTGCGGGTGGATTGCGGAGACAATGCTGTCGATAATGTACTGATCGTTCAGGAAGTTCTGCCCGAAACGTTTACGGGCGTAGTGCCCCTGATGGACGCGATTATTCATTACTGCTCTTGATCATAGTGATGGCGAGGTTAAGCGCCGTGATGAAGCTGCCCGGCTCAGCCTGACCCAGTCCGGCGAGTTCAAGCGCGGTACCGTGGTCAACTGAAGTCCGGATAAAGGGCAGGCCAAGGGTGATATTTACCGCCCGGCCAAACCCCTGAAATTTTAGCACCGGCAGGCCCTGATCGTGATACATCGCCAGCACCGCATCCGCATGTTGCAGATATTTGGGCTGGAACAGCGTATCCGCCGGTAGCGGGCCGGTTAACTGAATACCCTGCTGACGCAGTTCATTCAGCGCCGGGATGATAACGTCGATCTCTTCCCGACCCATGTGGCCGCTTTCGCCCGCATGCGGATTAAGACCGCAAACGTAAATATGCGGCTCGGCAATGGCGAATTTTTGCTGCAAATCGTGATGCAAAATGGTGATGACTTCATGCAGGCACTCGCGCGTCACCGCGGCAGAGACCTCTTTCAGCGGCAAATGGGTGGTGGCCAGCGCCACCCGCAGCGCTTCGGTTGCCAGCATCATCACGACCCGATGGCCGCCTGCGCGATCGGCGAAGAACTCGGTATGACCGGTGAAGGCGATACCGGCATCGTTGATCACGCCTTTATGCACCGGGCCGGTAATCAGGGCGGCAAACTCACCGCTCAGACAACCGTCACAGGCGCGCGCCAGCGTGGTCAGCACATAATCGCTGTTGGCCACGCAGAGTTCGCCTGGTGTAACCGGCTGTGCGGTATCGACCGGCAGGATGGTCAGCGTGCCGGCCTGCTGCGGCTGTGCCGCTACGCCAGGCTGGTAAGTCCGCAGCGTCAGCGGTAGGCCAAGCTGCGCTGCACGCTGCTGCAGTAGCGCCGGCGAGGCGCACACCACCAGTTCAACTGGCCAGTCCTGCTGGGCCAGTTGCACCGTCAGATCGGGACCAATCCCGGCGGGTTCGCCGGGCGTGATCACCACTCGGGCATTACTTTGCATTGTTATCCAGAATCTTCACGTAGGCGCTGGCGCGTTGTTCCTGCATCCAGGTCTGCGCTTCTTCAGCAAACTTACGGTTGAACAACATGCGATAGGCACGCTCTTTCTGGGCCGCATCGGTTTTATCCACCTGACGGGTATCCAGCAGCTGGATTAAATGCCAGCCGAAAGAGGAGTGAACCGGCTGGCTGGTCTGGCCTTTTTGCAGGCGCAGCAGCGCATCACGGAACGCCGGATCAAAGGCTTCCGGAGAGGTCCAGCCGAGATCGCCGCCCTGGTTAGCTGAGCCGGGATCGTCAGAGTACTGTTTGGCGGCGGCGGCGAAGGTGGTTTTCCCGCTGCGGATATCGGCAGCAATCTGCTCTAACTGCGCACGTGCCTGGTTATCAGTCATAATTGGCGACGGCTTCAGCAGGATGTGACGGGCATGCACTTCGGTGACCGAGACGTTTTTGCTCTCACCGCGCAGATCGTTCACCTTCAGAATGTGGAAGCCGACACCGGAGCGAACCGGACCGACGATGTCGCCTTTTTTCGCGGTTGCCAGTGCCTGCGCAAACAGGGTAGGTAACTCTTCGATTTTGCCCCAGCCCATGTTGCCGCCTTTCAGCGCCTGTGAGTCAGCCGAGTAGGTGACCGCCATTTTGCCGAAGTCTGCGCCGTTTTTCAGTTCACCCACCAGCTGTTTGGCCAGGGTTTCCTGCTCATCGACCTGCTGCTGCGTCGGGTTCTCTGGCAGCGGCAGCAGGATATGGCTGACGTTCAGCTCGGTACCCTGGCTATTCTGGGAGGCGATCTGCGTTGACAGCGTATCCACTTCCTGCGGCAGGATGGTGACGCGACGGCGCACTTCGTTGTTACGCACTTCCGCAATCAGCATCTCTTTACGGATCTGCGAGCGATAAGTGCTGTAGTTCATGCCGTCGTACGCCAGGCGGCTACGCAGCTGATCAAGGCTCATGTGGTTCTGCGCAGCGATGTTCTGAATGGCCTGATCCAGCTGCTGATCGCTGATCTCAACACCCGCTTTTTCGCCCATCTGCAGAATGATGTTGTCCATGATCTGACGTTCCAGAATCTGGTGGCGCAACGTTTTGTCATCTGGCAACTGCTGACCTGCCTGCTGGGCCTGAGATTTGACGGTGCTCATCATACCGTCCACGTCGCTCTCAAGAACCACGCCGTTATTGACCACGGCTGCAACTTTATCAACACTTGTGGTGCTGCGAACGCGGTGTTGGCACTCATCGCCACACCAAGAATCAGCATTCTCCAGTTCTTCATACTTTATCCATTGTTGGTTCCGCACTGCGGGATTGCCTGTCAAACATCACAACATCAGAAAGCGCGCTGGTAAGGAATGATGCCCTGACGCAGCATTTGGTTGGTGCCTAAGCCATAGTTGGAACTCAGACCACGCAGCTCAATGTTGAATGAGATTTGGTTGTCATA
This sequence comes from Pantoea brenneri, assembly GCA_002095305.1. Taxonomy (GTDB): domain Bacteria; phylum Pseudomonadota; class Gammaproteobacteria; order Enterobacterales; family Enterobacteriaceae; genus Pantoea; species Pantoea brenneri. The sequence continues at coordinate 75,224 of MIEI01000001.1, read as the reverse complement.
CTTACTGTCGTTGTTTTCCCAACCGTTAATTTTGCGCTCGTAGCCCAGGCGAATCGCGTAACAGCATGAGCTGTATTGCAGACCAACCAGTTGCGATGCCGGACGCGTGTTGCGGGTATCATAGTAGTAAGCCCCTACCACAGACCATGCATCCGCGATCGGCCAGCTGGCCGTGGTGCCGACCTGAGAAATCCCATTTTTATAGATGGGGTTATCCACCAATCCGCTATTGTTCAGCGCAGTCGCCACGTATTCCGGGCTGCTGTAGCGATAGCTCAGCTGCACCATACGATCGGCGTCACGACGGTATTCCAGGACGGCATTTCCCTGGGAGACGTTATCGAGTTTGGTATCATACTGAATCCCACCCCGAACGCCCCAACGATCGCTTACTTTCCAGTATGTATCGCCAGCCCAGATCAGGCTGCCGGTATCATCTTCTTCACTGGTCTGATTAACGCCAGTGCGCGAAGGGGTAAACGAGTAGATTTGACCCACGGAAACGTTAAAACGTTCAACCAGATCGGTATCATAAATACGTGAGGTCACACCGGTGGCCACTTCATTGGCCGAGGCGATGCGATCCAGACCACTATAGGTGCGGTCGCGGAACAGGCCGGTGTAGTCGGTTTGCAGCTGGGTCGAGTCGTACGGATAGATGTTGCTCTGATCGCGATACGGGATATAGAGATACTGCACCCGCGGTTCCAGCGTCTGGGTATAGCCCGCCGCCGAACTCATGTCGCGGTCAAACACCATCCGGCCATCGACTTTAAATTGCGGCAGGGTGCGGTTTACAGACTCATCAAGCGCGCCACTTTGGTTGCCGCGTAATCGGTTAGCGGGGTTGTTATAAAAATCGACGTTCGTCTGCTGATAATGGGTCGCCAGCAGCTTCGCTTCGGTATCCAGGCTGGCCCAGCCATTGGAGAGCGGCAGGTTGAGCGTCGGTTCAACATGCAAACGGGTCGCTTCAGGATAGCGATTGCTGACGTTAGTAAATTTCACTGCCTGAGCATAGATACGGCCGTCAAACGGACCAATATCGTTCTGATAGAAATTCAGGTCCAGCTGCGGCATTGCACGGTAGACGTTGCTGGTGGTGTCGCCAAACACCTGGAAGTCTTTGGTGGAGAGCGTGGCGTCCCAGTTGGACTCTGCGTAGCCAATGCTGAATTTCTGCGTAGCGTAGTTGTTGGTCGAACTGTAATACTTCGAGTCGAGATCGTTGAAGTAGTACTTATCGCTGACCTTGGTGTAATCCGCGCTGAAGCGCCAGTTTTTGTCATAAACCCCGGCATGACGCCAGTAAAATAACCAGCGGTCAGAACTGTCGTCGTCGGCGATGCCACGCACCGCTTTGTCGTTATCGTACTGTTTGTCCGATGCCAGATAGTCGAATTCGACCAGGCCCGCGCCTGCCACCGTCAGATAACGGAATTCGTTTTCGAACTGCATGCCGCGCTTGCTCATGTAGTGCGGCGTAATGGTGGCATCGGCCTGAGGCGCAATGTTCCAGTAATAAGGCAGCATGAACTCAAAGCCGTTGTTGCTGCCATATTTTGCATTCGGGATCAGGAAACCAGAGCGACGACGATCGCCGATCGGTAACTGCAGATAGGGGCTATAGAACACCGGTACCGAACCGAGTTTGAAGCGGGCATTCCAGATTTCCGCCACTTCTTCTTCCCGATCCTGGATCACTTCCGATCCCACCACGCTCCAGCTGTTCGAGCCCGGCAGGCAGGAAGTAAAGCTGCCGTTTTCCAGAATGGTGTAGCGGTTGTTGCCGCGCAGCTTCATCTGGTCGGCGTTACCGCGTCCCTGACGATCCACCATCTGGTAGTCGCCATTCCAGACGTTGGTATCTTTGCTGTTGAGGTTTGACCAGGCTTTCGGACCTTTCAGGATGACCTGATTGTCGTCGTAGTGCACATTACCGAGGGCATCGACGGTACGCACCGGCGTAGTCTGGCCCTCCTGCTGACGCTGATGAAGTTGTACTTCATCAGCCTGCATCCGGCTGTTGCCCTGTTCAATATTCACATTGCCGGTGAAGACCGCATCGTTAGGGTAATTCCCTTTTGCGGCGTCGGAGTGAATGGTCACCGGCAGCTGGTTAGTGTCGCCACTGACCAGCGGGCGGTTATAACTCGGCACGCCTAACATACACTGCGACATTAAATCGTCGGCAAAGGCTTGCTGGCTAATGGCTGAGCCGATCAGAGTGGCCAGCAGGGTAGGTATATGTTTTTTCATACGCGGTATCGAGAATTCCATGAAAACTGGCATCATGCCGACAATCGGGTCAGAGACTAACTTACTGCCCGGCGTTGTGCCAGTGTTAATCCTTTTCTGTCCGCGTTGCCGTTAGGCGCTGAGATAAATGACAGGTATGATAATGCAATTTTCAGCCGCAAGCATGGCGAATTGAGGAGTTTATGCGCTACTGGGGAAAAGTTGTGGGTCTGGCACTGGGTTTACTTTCCGGCGCAGGCTTTTGGGGTATTGTGATCGGTTTGATCATTGGCCATATGATTGACAAAGTTCGCGGCGCACAAGGCAAGGCTTACTTCTCAAATAATCAAACCCGACAGACGCTGTTTTTCAGCACCACCTTTCAGGTGATGGGCCATCTGACCAAGTCAAAAGGGCGCGTCACCGAAGCGGATATCCAGATTGCCTCGCTGTTAATGGAGCGGATGCAGCTGCACGGGGAGTCACGTACCGCTGCTCAGCGGGCGTTTCGTGAGGGTAAACAGGCCGATTATCCGCTGCGCAGCAAACTGCGTGAATTGCGTAGCGCCTGTTTCGGCCGCTTTGACCTGATTCGGATGTTCCTTGAGATTCAGATTCAGGCCGCCTTCGCGGACGGTTCGCTGCATCCTAATGAGCGCCAGGTGCTGTATGTGATTGCGGAAGAGCTGGGAATTTCACGCGGTCAGTTCGATCAGTTCCTGCGGATGATGGAAGGCGGTCAGCAATTTGGCGGCGGCCAGCGTTCTGCGGGCGGTTTCCAGCAGGCGCAACGCGGACCGACGCTGGAAGATGCCTGTAGCGTGCTGGGCGTGAAGAGCAGCGATGACGCCACCACCATCAAACGCGCTTACCGTAAATTGATGAGTGAACACCATCCGGATAAGCTGGTGGCGAAAGGCCTGCCGCCGGAGATGATGGAGATGGCCAAGCAGAAAGCGCAGGAAATTCAGGCCGCTTATGACCTGATCCGCAAAGAAAAAGGCTTTAAATAAATCCAGGTTACCGTGACGTTTTGCCCTGGGGCAGACGTCACGGGCGCAAGGTCAGATTGAGATTAAAAGTCGGCGGGCTGACGGAAGGTCATGGCGTTACCGAATGCGGGATGGGTAATCGTCAGTGACTCGGCGTGCAGCAACAGGCGCGGCGCCATCGCTTTAGCCTCAGGATGAGCATAAAAATTGTCGCCCAGAATCGGATGGCCCAGCGCCAGCATGTGTACCCGCAGCTGGTGTGAACGGCCGGTAATCGGTTTGAGCGATACGCGTGCGCTGTTATCAGCCCGGTACTCCAGCACCTGATATTCGGTCTGCGCGGCTTTGCCGGTCTCGAAGCAGACTTTTTGCTTTGGACGGTTTGGCCAGTCACAAATCAGCGGCAAATCAACCACTCCCTTCTCCGCGGCCGGATGGCCCCAGACGCAGGCCACATAGGTCTTTGCGGGTTCACGCTCACGAAACTGGCGTTTCAGCTCGCGTTCTGCGGCTTTGTTCAGCGCCACCACAATCACGCCGCTGGTGGCCATATCCAGCCGGTGCACCGATTCCGCCTGCGGATAATCACGCTGGATGCGTGTCATCACGCTATCTTTATGTTCGTCCAGCCGGCCGGGCACCGAAAGCAGGCCGCTGGGTTTGTTAACCACCATGATGTGCGCATCCTGATAGAGAATGTGCAGCCAGGGTTCACGCGGTGGATTGTAGGGTTCCATGGTTCTTTCCAAAAATAAGGGGCCTGCGGCTGAGATTGTTTACAAAGTCTGGCCCGATTAGCTGTGATAGCGTGCCAGCGCAGGAAACACGGGCAGATCGGAAAGACGCAAAAGCTGTCATCCCTGACAGGCCCGGCCCGCACCATTTATGGCGCGGGACGCTTTCCTTTCCCTGCATCCTGAGTTTCTCAGTTGCGGCCAGATTCATCCCGGCCCCTGAGCTTACTGGTGAGTCACCACAATCAGGCGCAGCGCGTCGAGACGCCAGTTAGCCTGATCGAGACTTTCCAGCACCTGCTGACGGTTACTTTCCAGCGCCTCAATTTCATCCTCACGGATGTTCGGATTAACCGCTTTCAGCGCGTCAAGACGGGCCAGTTCCGCCCCCAGCTTCTCGTTCGCCTCGGCACGGGCAGCATCAATCACTGCGCGCGCTTCGCTGACCACTTTCTCTTCACCCTGGGTCAGAATGGCATGCACATCCTGCTGTACCGCGTTAACCAGCTTGCTGCCGGTGTGACGATTGACGGCATTCAGCTGACGGTTAAAGCTTTCGAACTCCACCTTGCCCGCAAGGTTAGTGCCGTTACGGTCCAGCAGCAGACGAATGGGCGTCGGCGGCAGGAAGCGGGTCAACTGCAGATGCTTCGGTGCCTGCGCTTCGACCACGTAGATCAGTTCGACCAGCAGCGTACCGACCGGCAGCGCCTTGTTCTTCAGCAGCGAGATAGCGCTGCTGCCGGTGTCGCCCGACAGGATCAGATCGAGACCGTTACGGATCAGCGGATGTTCCCAGGTAATGAACTGGGTATCTTCGCGTGACAGCGCCTGGTCGCGGTTAAAGGTGATGGTACAGCCATCTTCCGGCAGGCCGGGAAAATCGGGCACCAGCATGTGATCGGACGGCGTCAGCACGATCAGGTTATCGCTGCGATCTTCCTGATTGATACCGACGATATCAAACAGGTTGAGCGCGAAGTTCACCAGACCGGTATCGTTGTCCTGCTCGCCGATGGCGTTAGCCAGCGCCTGAGCAGCGTCGCCGCCGTTGGAGTTCAGCTCCAGCAGGCGATCGCGTCCCTGTTCCAGCTGCAGTTTCAGGGCATCGTGTTGCTTACGGCAGTCAGTGATAAAGGCATCGAAGCCGTCACTGTTTTCTGGTGCGGCCAGATAGTCGATCAGCTGTGAATGCACGCTGTCATAAATGGTCCGGCCGGTCGGGCAGGTATGTTCAAACGCATCCAGCCCTTCGTGATACCAGCGCAGTAACACCGCCTGCGCGGTCTTCTCCAGCCACGGCACCAGAATCTGGATATCGTGCGCCTGACCGATACGATCAAGACGCCCGATACGCTGCTCCAGCAGATCCGGGTTGAACGGCAGATCAAACATCACCAGACGGCTGGCAAACTGGAAGTTACGGCCTTCAGAACCAATCTCCGAGCAGAGCAGCACCTGAGCGCCGTTCTCTTCTGAGGCGAACCACGCGGCGGCACGGTCACGTTCAATGATCGACAGACCTTCATGGAACACCGCCGCCCGGATACCTTCGCGCTCACGCAGCACCTGCTCCAGCTGGAGTGCGGTGGCGGCTTTGGCGCAGATCACCAGTACTTTCTCTTTGCGGTTGCTGGTGAGATAACCCATCAGCCACTCCACGCGCGGATCGAAGTTCCACCAAGTGCCGCTGTCGCCTTCAAATTCCTGATAAATCTGTTCCGGATAGAGCAGGTCACGCGCGCGTTCTTCTGCGCTTTTGCGGGCACCCATAATGCCGGAGACTTTAATTGCGGTCTGATACTGCGCCGGCAGCGGCAGACGAATCTGGTGCAGTTCGCGTTTCGGGAAGCCTTTGACGCCGTTACGGGTGTTACGGAACAGCACACGGCTGGTGCCGTGGCGATCCATCAGCATTGAAATCAGTTCCTGGCGCGCGTCCTGCTTGCCGTCGCGATCGCTGTTAGCAACCTGCAGCAGCGGTTCAATGTCCTGCTCGCCGACCAGATCGTTAATCCGGTTCATCTCATCCTGTGAGATTGGCTGGTCAGCCAGCAGCGAGGTCACCGCATCGGCGATCGGGCGGAAATGCTGCTGTTCTTCAACAAAAGCGGCAAAGTCGTGGAAGCGGTTAGGATCGAGCAGGCGCAGGCGGGCGAAGTGACTCTCCATGCCCAGCTGTTCCGGGGTCGCGGTCAGCAGCAGTACCCCGGCGGTTTTTTCCGCCAGCTGTTCAATCACCTGATATTCACGGCTCGGCTGGCCTTCTGACCACGCCAGATGATGCGCTTCATCCACCACCAGCAGATCCCACTCGGCATCGGCCAGCAGCTCAAGACGCTGCTTGTTACGGCGCACAAAGTCGAGTGAACAGATAATTAACTGTTCGGTTTCAAACGGGTTATCGCTGTCGTGCTGGGCTTCGGTATAGCGATCGTCATCAAACAGCGCGAAACGCAGGTTGAAACGGCGCAGCATCTCGACCAGCCACTGATGCTGCAGGGTCTCCGGCACCACGATTAACACGCGGTCGGCACGTCCGGCCAGCAGCTGCTGCTGAATGATCATCCCGGCTTCAATGGTTTTCCCGAGACCGACTTCATCCGCCAGCAGCACGCGTGGCGCGTGGCGACGGCCCACATCATGGGCGATATGCAGCTGATGCGGGATCAGGTTGGTGCGCATACCGCGCAAGCCGCTGATCGGCAGACGATATTGCTCACTCTGGTATTTGCGGGCGCGGAAACGCAGGGCGAAACGATCCATCCGGTCGAGCTGGCCGGCAAACAGGCGATCCTGCGGCTTGCTGAAGACCAGCTTGCTGTCGAGCATCACTTCGCGCAGCATCACGTCGCTTTCATCGGTATCAAGACGCGTGCCGATATAGGTCATCAGGTCATTTTCGTTGCGTACTTCATCGACGCGCATCTGCCAGCCTTCATGACTGGTGATGGTGTCACCCGGATTGAAGATGACGCGGGTAACAGGCGAATCGTTGCGGGCGTAGAGGCGGTTTTCCCCGGTGGCCGGGAACAACAGGGTGATCATGCGGGTATCGACCGCCACCACCGTGCCCAGTCCCAGTTCACTTTCCGTATCACTAATCCAGCGCTGACCTAATGTAAAAACCATATATTTTTAGCTCGAATTTTTAACGTTTTTGAAGGTGTTCCCGGATACTCAGGCAATAGCATTTCATCCAAACGAAAAGGTCTGGAGAGTCTCTCTTAGCGCGGTGAGTTTCAGGAAGGGCGCTATGGTACTGGATGGCAGGGCATTCGTCACCTGTCAAAAAAGACCCAACTGCCCGGTAATCAGTGTAGCAAAATCCCCTCCGACGAAGGGTAAAATGCCGTCGGCAACCGGTTGTAACTGCTTACTGACGTAGTGATCATAATCCAGCGGCGTGGTGCGAGCCTCCAGCGGCTCCGGGCCAGCCGTCGCCATCACGTAACGAATCCGGCCCCCCTTCTGGTACTGCAACGGCCGGTTTAATTTGCGATTCTGCTCATCCGCCAGCCGGGCGGCGCGCACGTGCGGCGGCACATTTCGTTCATACTCTATCAGCGGACGGCGCAGACGTTTCTTATAAATCAGCTGATCGTCGAGTTCGCCGGCCAGCAGCTGCGCTACGGTGGTGCGAATATAGTCCTGCCACGGCTCACGGCGAAAAATACGGCTGTAGAGCTGCTGCTGAAACTGCTGTGCCAGCGGCGTCCAGTCGGTGCGAACGGATTCCAGTCCCTTAAACACCATACGTTCGCCCGCCGCTTCGCGGATCAGTCCGGCATAGCGTTTTTTACTGCCCTGTTCGGCGCCACGGATAGTGGGCATCAGGAAACGGCAGAAGTGATTTTCATACTCCAGCTCCAGTGTGCTCGTCAGCCCCTGAGTCTGCTGCAGATGGTCACGCCACCAGGCGTTTACTTTTTGCGTCAGCTGCTGACCAATCGCGGCGGCGTCCTGCTCGCTGTGGGCGGATTTCAGCCAGACGAAGGTCGAGTCAGTATCGCCGTAAATCACATCGTAGCCTTCTTCCTCAATCAGCGTGCGGGTCTGCTGCATAATGGCATGGCCACGCAGGGTAATCGAAGAGGCGAGCCGTGGATCGAAAAAGCGGCAGGCGCTGGTGCCGAGCACGCCATAAAAGGCGTTCATGATAATCTTCAGCGCCTGCGACAGCGGCTGGTTGCCCTGCTGTTTGGCGGCTTCGCGGCCCAGCCAGATCTGCTCAACGATGGCGGGCAGGCAGTGGGTATGACGGGAAAAGCGCGCTTCGCGAAAGCCGGCCACCGAATCAGCATCGTCAGGATGCGCCAGCCCTTCCACCAGGCCAACCGGATCGATCAGAAAGGTACGGATAATCGACGGATAGAGGCTTTTGTAATCCAGCACCAGCACCGAGTCGTAGAGTCCCGGACGCGAATCCATCACGTAGCCGCCGGGACTGGCTTCCGGTGCCACATCGCCGAGGTTCGGCGCGACAAATCCGCTGCGGTGCATCCGCGGAATATAGAGATGGCTGAATGCCGCGACGGAGCCGCCGTGACGATCGACCGCCAGGCCATTCACCGCCGCACGCTCCAGCAGAAACGGCATAATCGCCGTTTTGTGGAAAATCCGGGTGACCAGCTCGCAGTCTTTCAGGTTATAGCGCGCCAGAGCCGGTTTATCATTGGCGAAGCGCCAGTTGATCTCCTCCATGCGCTGCCACGGGTTATCGATCGCCTTGCCTTCTCCCAACAGTTGCTGCGACACCGATTCCAGACTGAATGACGGGAAATCCCAGAAGGCGGATTTCAGCGCATCGATGCCGTCAATGATCAGCCGGCCGCTGAGTTGGGCGAAAAATATGCCGGGCTTAAAGCCGTGCTCACGCCACTCCAGCGTCGTCTGCTGACGGCCCAGACGCAGCGGAATAGCGTAGCGATCGGCATGTTTCTGCAATACCCGCAGATCAAACTGCACCACGTTCCAGCCAATGATCACATCGGGGTCGTGCTGCGCGAACCACTGGTTCAGCGCCTCAAGCAGCTGCGGACGCGTCTCCAGATAGATCAGCTCAAAATCGAGCGCGCTGGCATCGCCGTTGGGCGGACCCAGCATATAGACCTGGCGCTGGCCGCAACCCTCCAGCCCGATGCAGTAAAGCTCGCCATGTTGGGTGGTTTCAATGTCCAGCGAAACCCACTTGAGCGGCGGCCGATAATCGGGATGCGGTTTCAGCCGGGCATTTACCACGCTGTCGCCCTGCGGCTCGCCGTCAAACCAGACCGGCGCGGTAATAAAGCGCTCCATCAGGTAGCGCTCGGGCGGGCGGATATCGGCTTCATAGATCGGGATGCCCTGTTCGCGCAGCAGCTTTTCGATGCGTTGCAGCTGGCGATTCTGCCGGCAGTAGATCCCGGCTACCGGGCGCTGGCGGAAATCTTTCAGTTCAAGCGGCTGGATGCGCAGCTGACGCTCATCTTTCAGCAGCTCACTGACCTGAGACTGAAACTCACGCGGAATAAACGCGACCGACTCTTGAGCCGGCAGCACCACGCGCTGGGCACCCTGATCGGTGGCGAGCCAGAGAACAATTTCACTGCCTTGCGGGGTGTCGCGCCAGTGGCGGGTAAGCAGAAAACCTGCGCGGGGTCTATTCACATCGTCTCCAGACTCAGGATTTTTGAACGGTGATAAAACCCGCTCAGTATAACATGGATATTTATACAGTTCCCGCGGTTGGCTTTTGTCAATATTGTCCTACAATTCTTGCCTTGACGCTGTGCGGCTGGCTCAGGACAATCCAGCCTTCTGCTTTTTCTAAGGAAGTTTATGGAAGCCTGGGTTCAACACCTGTTTACGCAGTCGCTGGAGTGGGCGCTGTTTGCGGTTGCGCTGGTCACTTTTCTGGAATCACTGGCGCTGGTCGGGCTGTTGCTGCCGGGAACCGTGCTGATGGCGAGTCTGGGCGCGCTGGTCGGGAGCGGACAAATTGGTCTCTATCCGGCTTGGGCGGCCGGGTTTGCCGGTTGCCTGATTGGCGACTGGGTCTCTTACGGTATCGGCTGGAAATTTCAGGGACCGCTGCATCGCTGGAAGTATCTGCAAAAGTACAAAGGGCTGTTGGATAAAACCGAACACGCGCTGCATCAGCACAGTATGTTTACCATTCTGGTCGGACGCTTTGTCGGCCCGACGCGCCCGCTGATCCCACTGGCGGCCGGTATGCTGGAATTGCCGGTACGTAAATTCCTGCCGCCGAATCTGATTGGCTGCCTGCTGTGGCCACCGCTCTATCTGCTGCCCGGCATTCTGGCTGGTGTGGCAGTCGATGTGCCCGAGGCGGCGCAGGGCGGTAACTTTAAGTGGCTGCTGCTGACGGCAGCGATAGTGGTGTGGCTGGGCGGCTGGTTAGGCTGGCGCTGGTGGCGCAGCGGCAAGAGTCAGGATTGGGCGACCGCCTGGCTGCCGCCGGAACGACTGCGCTGGCTGGGACCGCTGGGGCTGGTGATCGCCATCGCCGCCCTGGTCGGCATTCAGTTCCATCCGATGATGCCGATTTTCCGTCATCTGCTGTGGCAGGTCTTTTTCGAATAATCACCGGTTAGCGGCGCGGGATGCCCAGGACATCAGCCTCCCGCGTCTCGCCCGACAGCAACTGTCGGGTCTCGCCGTCCCAGTAAACCCGTCCATCAACAATTACCACGCTGCGCGGCGCGATCTGTTGCGCATCTTCCAGACTGTGCGACACCATCAGCAGCGTGATGCTGCGGGCTTCGCACACCGAGCGCACCAGCTGCAGCATTTCGCTGCGCAGCGCCGGATCCAGCGCCGAAAAGGGCTCATCCAGCAGCAGCACCGGGCGATCGCGCAGCAGACAGCGTGCCAGCGCCACCCGCTGACGCTGGCCCCCCGACAGCTCGCCCGGCAGTCGCGCCAGCAGATCGCCTAATCCCACCTGTTCGGCTAGCGCAGCAAGCTGCTGGCGCTGCTCCGCGTTGAGCTTCAGTCCCGGGTGCAAGCCCAGCGCCATGTTCTGCTGCACGCTGAGGTGCGGAAACAGATTGTTCTCCTGAAACAGCATTGATACCGGCCGTCTGGCTGGCACGCTGTGGCTATGATCCTGACCATCAATCATCAGCGTGCCCTGGCGGATCGGCAGAAAACCGGCGATCAGGCTGAGTAGCGTACTTTTTCCGGCACCGCTTGGCCCGAGGATCGCCAGCCGCTCGCCACGTTCGGCGTGCAGGCTGAAGCGCATCGGCAGATGCTGATAAAGGTAAGTAAGGTTATTCAGTGTCAGCATGGCGGCCCGGTAATTTTTCCATCAGGGTGAACAGCAACAAACAGAGCAGCAGCAGCAGCAGGGCGGTCACTGCACCGTCGGCACCGCGATAGGCACCGATCTGTTGATAAAGGTAGAACGGCAGGGTGCGGAAGTCGGCATTGCCAAACAGCGCCACCACGCCAAAATCACCGATCGACAGCACGCAGGCAAACGCCAGCGCCTGTGCCAGCGGACGTTTCAGCGCACGCAGTTCTATCAACCGCAGCCGGTTCCAGCCGTGGATATCCAGTGAATCGCATAGCCTGCCGTAGCGCTCGGCGACGTCACGCATCGGGTTTTCCAGCACTTTCAGCGCATAGGGAATGGCGATCAGCGCATTAGTGAAGATCACCAGCCCGTCTGCCGACGCCGGCAGGCCAACGGTGGCGTTAAACAGCAAAAAGAAGCCGGTCGCCAGCACGATGCCGGGCATCGCCAGAATTAGCATGCCGCTGGTGTCGATCAGCTGTGCGGCGAGCGGGCGCTGACGCAGACGCAATTCGCGACTGCTCCACAGCAGCATCAGCGTCAGTATCACGCACAGCAGGCCGGCACCGACCGCGATGCGCAATGAGGTCAGGGTCGCCTGCCACAACGCTGGCTGGGCCAGTGCGCCGCGCAGTCCGCCGTGCAAGCCATCCACCACTACCGCCGCCAGCGGCGGCAGCAGCAGCAGTAACGCCAGCAGAATCAGCAACCCATCCGTTAGCCGGGCCAGACGCGAATCCTGCGGATCGCGCCAGCCGTGCAGCTGGCTGGTGCCGGCGGGTATCGCTTTACTGAATCGCTGGCTGAGCAGCACCAGCGTCAGGCAACAGCTGAGCTGAATCAGCGCCAGCAATGCGGCGCGACCGGGATCGTAGTCGTAGCTGAGTGCCTGAAAGATCGCCAGTTCAATGGTGGTGGCCTGGGGGCCGCCGCCCAGCGACAGCACGGTGGCGAAGCTGGCGAAGCAGAGCATAAAGATGAGCGCGCCGGTCGGCAGCAGCTGACGTCGCAACCACGGCCATTCCAGCAGGCGAAAGTGGTGCCAGCCGCGCAGATCAAGCTGTGCGGCCAGCTGACGCTGCTCCGCCGGTATGCTCTCCAGCGCCTGTAGCATCAGGCGCGTAGCCAGCGGCAGGTTAAAAAAGACATGCGCCAGCAAAATGCCCTGCAATCCATAGGGCGAGAAGTGATAGTCGATGCCCAGCCACTGACACAACTGTGCCAGCCAGCCGACGCGGCCATAAACCGTCAGCAGGCCGAACACCGCCACCAGCACCGGCAGCACCAGCGTCATGGCGCACAGACGCAGCAACAGCTGACGGCCGGGAAAGCGGCGGCGATAGAGGCGCGCGCCAGCGGCACCGCAGGCAGCAGCGACAGCAGGGCGGAGAGCAGCGCCTGACCAAAGGAGAACGCCACAACGTGTTGCAGGTACTCATCCAGCAGCACGCTACGCCAGTCGGTGACCGGTGCGGCATTCCACAGTGAGATAAAGGCGAACAGCGCCACGCTGATTAACAGCAGCGTGGCGAGCGAACCGGGGATCAGCCAGCGCGGCATTAACGGCTGACGGCGCGTTGCCACTGGCTAATCCAGCCAGAGCGCTGGCTGGCTACCTCTTCCGGCGAATAGTGCAGCGCGGTGGCGGGCACCTGCAGCGTGGCGAAGCCAGCAGGCAGGGTGGTATCGATCACCGGATACATCCAGTTGCCGGTCGGGATGGTGTTCTGGAACGCCGGCGAGACCATAAACTGCATGAACTGCTGCGCCAGTTTCGGCTGTTTACTGCTGGCTAACTGCGCAGCAACCTCGACCTGCAGATAGTGGCCTTCGGCAAACGGTGCGGCGGCGTAGTTCTCTTTTTTCTCTTCGATAATGTGATAGGCCGGCGAGGTGGTATAGCTCAGCACCAGATCGCCTTCGCCTTTCAGGAACAGACCGTAGGCTTCACTCCAGCCCTTGGTTACCGTCACGGTTTTCTGCGCCAGCTTTTGCCATGCCTGCGGGGTCCGATCGCCATAGACTTTCTGCATCCACAGCAGCAGACCTAATCCCGGGGTACTGGTACGCGGATCTTCATAGATGACCCGCCATTTTTCCGGGCTCTCTACCAGCTCTTTCAGGCTTTTCGGCGGATTTTTCAGACGGGTTTTGTCATAGACGAAGGCGAAATAGCCATAATCAAACGGAACAAAGGTGCTGTCGTGCCAGCCGCCCGGCAGCGTCAGCTGTGCGGTATCGACCTTGCTGGCGGCAAACAGACCGGTTTTTTGCGCCGCCTGCACCAGATTGTTATCCAGTCCCAGCACCACATCCGCTTTGCTGTTTTTGCCTTCCATTCGCACGCGATTCAGCAGCGACACGCCATCTTCCAGCGTGACAAATTTCAGTTCGCAATCGCACTGGGCTTCAAAGGCTTTTTTGACCGCCGGACCGGGCCCCAGTCAGCGGAGAAGGAGTCGTAGGTGTAAACCGTCAGAACCGGTTTGGCAGCCAGTACCGGGGTGGAAAGTAACAGCAGCAGTGGCAGAACTTTGTTAAACACTTTGCGCTCCTTCAGGAGAATAGGGGATGAGTCGCAAAGGATCTGAGCAGCAGGTCTCTCAAATCCCTACGTCGGTATTAACCGAATCAGGTTCGACGGGTCTCTCTCAGCCGTTTGCGGTCAGCAGGCGGCACCCCGTTGAGAACGTCACATTCTAGTCATTTCAGCGTCAGCGCGAAAGCGTTACAGCGCGGGCGGCGCAAACCAGGCAGATTTAAAATCGAACCAGCCGAGGGTATTCATCCGCACGCCGCGCATGCTGCGCTGACCTTCAAGCAGCAGCCAGTGATGGAACAGCGGATGCAGACCGGCCTCTTCCACTAACCGCTTGCTCCATTCGGCCAGCGGCAGCGTTTTTTCACGCCAGCGGGCGGCATCAGCGTGCCAGTCGATCGGCAGGCAGTGATGCAGCAGCGGGACCTCATACAGCTGGGCGAACAGCGACCAGGCCAATGGCAGTGTGAAGTTCACGCTGCCGAGCCAGATGTCGCTATCGGCGTCGCCTGATGCCAGCATTCGTAACTGACCTCGCGCGTCTCCAGCGTGACGCCGTGCTGCGCCAGCAGCGGACGTAACGCATTAGCGATCCCTTCGTGCTCAACGTGCTGGCTGTACCAGGTGAGCGTCAGATGAGTCAGGCCGGGCGGCTTTTCGACCGGGGCCAGATCGCGGCGGTGATGCCAGCGCGGCAGTAGACCATACGCCGGAAACCAGTAGCGCTGATAGCCGACGCCGGCGTGGTTGAGCAGGGCGATAGGATTAAACAGATAGCTGACCCAGCGCCGTATCGCCTCGTCACGGCCTTTTTCCGAACGCTGATCGAACAACAAATAGTAGCAGCCTTCTTCCAGCCGGCTCTCTTCCTGGATCTCATCCGCGCCGTCGCCCTGCAGGCGCACGCCCGCGTAGACCAGCTCATCGCTGATATCCGGCAATACCCAGATAGAGACGTCATCAATCAGCGCGCGAAAGCCAAAGTAATCATCAAAGGCTTCTATCTTCAGCTGACTTTCCTGATTACGGATCACGCTGTAAGGACCGGTGCCGATCGGCTGGCGGGCAAAGTCAGGCTGCGTGGGCCATTCGCGTGGCAGGATCATCGCGCTGACGCTGGCCAGCAACCAGGGTAACCAGTCGTCGGGCTGGCTTAAGGTGATATCCAGCGTCCACGGAGCGGGCGAGTCGAGCTGTTGAATATGGGAAAACAGCGGCTGCTGACGCTGACGTTCCAGCGTGGCGATAACATCGGCCATCTCCAGTTCGCGGCCATGATGAAAGCGAATCGCCGGACGCAGAAAGAAGCGCCAGTGGAGCGGGGAAGTCTGCTGCCAGTGATGGGCAATATCGGCCTCAATTTCCCCGTTTTCCTCATTTATGCGCGTCAGGCCATTAAAAATCTGACGGGCAATATGGGTTTCGGAGCGGCGCAGGGCGGAGCCCGGCAGCAGATTCAGCAGCGGGCGGTAGTAAAGCACCCGCAGAATGTGTTTTCCCTGACGGAAACTGCGGCCAAGGTGAGCACCAATCATCTGCCTGACCTGATTCTTATCGCCGACCAGCTGCACCAGCTGATCGATGCGATCCTGATCCAGCAGATCCTCAGCGCGCTGCTGCTGTAGCGCCAGTCCGGTGTAGCAGAAGGTGAGTTGTGAGCGCTTACCGCGTCCGGCTTCGGCCTGCCAGATTAACCAGCCAGCCGCCTGCATCCGGTTGAGTAAGTTGCGCATATGACGACGTGAACAGTGCAGCAGGTCAGCCAGTTCACTCAGGGTGATCTCCTGCGTCTGACCCTGGCAGCTTTGCCACAGACGTATGAACTGCTGCTTCAGGCGAGATGAGGACATAAAAGGGGAACTCCCGGTGAAAAGCGCTCTGTTTTTCTTGCCTCATTTTAAGGGCAAACTTTGCTCTATGGGAAGAGCGGGAGGCATTCAGCTATGAATGGCGTTCGACCCTCATGCCGCTGTTCAGCGGGATGCTTTTCTGAGTAGGGTGCAATTACACCGCCAGCAGATGATCTCTGCTGGCTTTTTTCATGCCGCACGGTATCGTCTACCCTTCTTCTCTTCCCCTGTTCATCCTGTAAGGGATTTCGGTATGAAATCGCTGTTAACGCGGCAGCGCCGCATCAATCCGGTTTACCTCGCTTTTATGGTCGCCTCGTTCATGCTCGGTGTGGCGGGCGCATTGCAGGCACCGACCCTCAGCCTGTTTCTGACCCGTGAGGTGCAGGCCCGCCCATTCTGGGTCGGGCTTTTTTTCACTATCAATGCGGTGGCCGGTATCGTGGTAAGCATGCTGGTGGCAAAGCGATCGGACAGCGTCGGCGATCGCCGCAACATCATTCTGTTCTGCTGCCTGATGGCGCTGGTCAATGCGCTGCTGTTTGCCTTTACCCGTCATTATCTGACGCTGATTACCCTCGGGGTGCTATTGTCTGCCTTAGCCAGCGTGTCGATGCCGCAGCTGTTCGCGCTGGCGCGTGAATATGCTGACCAGTCGGCGCGGGAAGCGGTGATGTTCAGTTCGGTGATGCGTGCGCAGCTGTCGCTGGCGTGGGTGATCGGACCGCCGCTGTCGTTCGCCCTGGCGCTGAACTACGGTTTCGTGACGCTGTTTATGGTGGCGGCGGCGCTGTTCCTGATCTGCATCGTACTGGTGTGGTTTACCCTGCCGTCGGTGCCGCGTGCTGAGCCGCTGCTGCAAAGCGGTGGTCTGCCGTTAAGCGGCTGGCGTGACCGGGATGTGCGGCTGCTATTTCTGGCCTCGGTGACCATGTGGACCTGCAACACCATGTACATCATCGACATGCCGCTCTACATCAGTACCACGCTGGGATTGCCGGAAAAGCTGGCCGGTTTGCTGATGGGGACCGCGGCCGGGCTGGAGATTCCGGTGATGCTGCTGGCCGGGCATTACGCCCGCAGGCTGGGCAAGCGGCGGCTGATGCTGCTGGCGGTGGCGGCAGGGGTGCTGTTTTATCTCGGGCTGGTGCTGTTCAACTCGCGCACCTCACTGATGGTTCTACAGCTGTTTAATGCGGTGTTTGTCGGGATTATCGCTGGCATCGGAATGTTGTGGTTCCAGGATTTAATGCCGGGGCGGCCAGGTGCCGCGACAACGATGTTCACCAACTCGATCTCGACCGGCATGATTCTGGCTGGGGTTATTCAGGGAACGTTAAGTGAGCGGCTGGGACATGAAGCGGTCTACTGGCTGGCATTTGTGCTGGCGATAGCGGCTTTTATTATGTCAGCGCGGGTACGCAACGTATAAAGAAGAAGGGCGACAGGATGCCGCCCTCATTGTGCTGATAAACCCAAATCCGGGTGAACCAGACCGCAGCTGACAAGCTCTATTCGCAGAGAACACCGGCAAAGGAGGAAGGCGTCCCGCGGCAGGGAAGGCGCGGGACGAGCGGCCAGGGATGGTTTACGCGACTTTCCGATCTGACTGTGTTCCCTTCGCAGGCTCGGTCTAACCACTGGGGCAGAGCAGAGGTTGTCAGTAACAGCAGGGCGACCCGATGTCGCCCTGCTTTAACTCAATCAGCGCAGGAAAGCGGGCTGGTTCTGCTCATATTGCGAGATCGACGCTTCGTGTTGCAGCGTCAGGCCAATACTGTCGAGGCCGTTAATCATGCAGTGGCGGCGGAAGCTGTCGAGTTCGAACGGATAGACTTTCTCACCCGCAGTGACCGTCTGAGCTTCCAGATCGACCGTAAAGCGAATGCCGGGTTGCGACGCCACCAGTTTAAACATCTCATCTACTTCCTGTTCGCTTAATTTCACCGGCAACAGCTGGTTATTGAAGCTGTTGCCGTAAAAAATGTCCGCGAAGCTCGGCGCAATCACCACGTGGAAACCGAAATCGGTCAGCGCCCAGGGCGCATGCTCACGTGATGAGCCGCAGCCGAAGTTTTCACGCGCCAGCAGGATGCTGGTGCCTTTGAACTCGGGCTTGTTGAGCACAAAACCGGGCGTCGGTACGGTGCCGGCATCATCTTCAAAACGCCAGTCGTGGAACAGGTGCTGGCCGAAACCGGTGCGGGTTACTTTCTGCAAAAACTGCTTAGGAATAATGGCATCGGTATCGACGTTAGCCGCATCCAGTGGCGCAACAATACCGGTGTGCTGGGTGAATTTATTCGCCATCGGTTAAGCTCCTGTCGTCAGTTGACGGATATCGGCAAAATGGCCGGAAACGGCGGCGGCGGCGGCCATCGCCGGGCTGACTAAATGGGTCCGGCCACCGCGGCCCTGACGACCTTCAAAATTACGGTTGCTGGTTGAGGCGCAACGCTCGCCTGGATTCAGACGGTCATTATTCATCGCCAGACACATTGAACAGCCGGGCAGACGCCATTCAAAGCCAGCGTCGAGGAAGATTTTATCCAGACCTTCGGCTTCAGCCTGAGCTTTGACCGGACCGGAACCTGGCACCACCATGGCAATCACGCCAGGCGCGACTTTGCGGCCTTTGGCGATGGCGGCGGCAGCGCGCAGATCCTCAATGCGTGAGTTGGTGCAGGAGCCGATAAACACCTTATCAATCGCCACATCGGTCAGTTTAATGCCTGGCTGCAGGTTCATGTAGGCCAGCGCTTTCTCCGCCGAGGCGCGCTCGACCGGATCGGCGAACGAGGCGGGATTCGGGATCACCTGATCGACGGCGATCACCTGGCCTGGATTGGTGCCCCAGGTGACCTGAGGAGCGATCTCTTCTGCGTGCAGAGTGACGACTGCATCAAATTTCGCGCCTTCATCTGACTTCAGGGTACGCCAGTAGGCCACAGCCTGTTCCCATTTCTCACCCTTTGGCGAGAACTGACGGCCTTTCAGGTAGTTGAATGTGGTCTCATCCGGCGCGACCAGGCCCGCTTTGGCACCCATCTCAATCGCCATATTGCACAGGGTCATACGGCCTTCCATGCTCAGCGCTTCAATCGCCGGACCGCAGAACTCCACTACGTGACCGGTACCGCCCGCGCTGCCGGTTTTGCCGATGATCGCCAGCACGATATCTTTGGCGGTGATGCCGGTCGCGGCTTCGCCCAGCACTTCAATCTTCATGGTTTTCGCCCGACCCTGTTTCAGCGTCTGGGTGGCAAACACATGCTCGACTTCTGAGGTGCCGATACCAAAGGCCAGCGAGCCAAACGCGCCGTGTGTGGCGGTGTGCGAGTCGCCGCAGACGATGGTCATGCCCGGCAGGGTCATACCCTGCTCAGGACCGATAACGTGAACGATGCCCTGGAACGGGTGATTCAGGTCATACAGCTGGACGCCAAACTCGGCGCAGTTTTTCATCAGCTCCTGCATCTGAATACGCGCCATCTCACCCGATGCGTTGATATCTTTGGTCTGGGTTGAGACGTTGTGATCCATGGTGGCGAAGGTTTTTTCAGGCTGACGAACTTTACGTCCGTGCGCGCGCAGGCCATCAAACGCCTGTGGCGAGGTCACTTCATGGATCAGATGACGATCGATGTAGAGTAATGGCGTTTCATCTGGCGCTTCGTGGACGACATGTGCATCAAATAACTTCTGGTATAAGGTTTTCATTATTTTATTTTTCCTCGGCGATAAAGCGGGCAATGATGCTGCCCATCTCATCGGTGCTGACCGCAGGGCCGTCGCCGGCTAAATCTTTGGTGCGGTAGCCCTCTTCCAGCGCCCGGCTGATGGCGCGCTCAATGCTGTCGGCGGCGTCATCGGCATTCAGGCTGTAACGTAACAGCAACGCCAGTGACAGGATCTGCGCCACCGGGTTGGCGATGTTCTGGCCCGCAATGTCTGGCGCAGAGCCACCGGCCGGTTCAAACAGACCAAAACCCTCTTCATTCAGGCTGGCGGAAGGCAGCATGCCCATTGAGCCAGTGATCATGGCGCACTCATCAGAGAGAATGTCACCGAACAGGTTAGAGCAGAGCAGCACGTCAAACTGCGACGGGTCTTTGATCAGCTGCATGGTGGCATTGTCGATATACATGTGGCTCAGCTGTACATCCGGATAATCTTTAGCAACCTCGTTGACGATCTCGCGCCACATTACCGAGGTCTGCAACACGTTGGCTTTATCGATTGAGGTCACTTTATGACGACGTTTGCGCGCCGACTCAAACGCGATGCGGGCGATGCGTTCGATTTCGAAACGGTGGTAAACCTCGGTATCGAATGCCCGCTCGTGCGGACCGCTGCCTTCGCGGCCTTTCGGCTGGCCGAAGTAGATGCCGCCAGTCAGTTCACGTACGCACAGAATGTCGAAGCCGCGGGCGGCGATGTCGCTGCGCAGCGGGCAAAAAGCTTCCAGTCCACTGTAGAGTGCTGCCGGACGCAGATTGCTGAACAGACGGAAGTGTTTACGCAACGGCAACAGCGCACCACGTTCAGGCTGAGATGCTGGCGGTAAGTGTTCCCACTTTGGCCCGCCAACCGAACCGAACAGAATAGCATCGGCCTGCTCACAGCCTGCCACGGTAGCTGGCGGTAACGGCTCGCCGTGTTGATCGATGGCGATGCCTCCAACCGCGTATTCGCTGGTAGTGATGCGCATGTCGAAGCGTTGACGAATCGCATCTAACACCTTCATTGCCTGCGCCATCACTTCCGGGCCGATACCGTCACCCGATAAAACTGCAATATGGGAAGAGCTGGACATAGTTATACCGTTTCCTTCTGATCTTTAAATTTGCGCTGCAATTCTTGTTCAACCTGTCTGGCACGCCAGATGTTATTCAGGGCGTTAACCATCGCTTTGGCAGAAGATTCGACGATATCGGTCGCCAGACCGACGCCGTGGAATTTACGGTTGTTGTAGCTCACCACGATATCCACCTGACCCAGCGCATTTTCGCCGTGGCCCTTCGCGGTCAGTTTGTAGTTAACCAGTTCTGCATCCAGCTGGGTGATGCGATTGATCGCCTGATAAACGGCGTCAACCGGACCATTGCCGGTGGCGGCATCTGATTTGGTGCTCTCGCCGCAGCCCAGATTGACCGAGGCCGTGGCGGTAATGCTCGAACCGGTCTGGACGTTGAATTCGTTCAGCTGGAAATATTCCGGCTCTTCATTCTGTTTATTGATGAAGGCCAGCGCTTCCAGGTCGTAATCAAATACCTGACCTTTTTTATCGGCCAGCTTCAGGAAGGCGTCGTACAGGGTGTCCAGATTGTAATCGTGCTCTGCATAGCCCATCTCTTCCATACGGTGTTTAACCGCGGCGCGGCCAGAACGAGAGGTCAGGTTGAGCTGGATTTTGTGCAGGCCAATCGATTCAGGGGTCAGGATTTCATAGTTCTCGCGGTTCTTCAGCACGCCATCCTGGTGAATACCAGAGGAGTGGGCAAAGGCGTTTGAGCCGACCACTGCTTTGTTAGCCGGGATCGGCATATTACAGATCTGACTGACCATCTGGCTGGTGCGGTAGATTTCCTGATGATTGATATTGGTGTGGACATTCATGATCTGCTGGCGGGTTTTGATCGCCATGATCACCTCTTCCAGCGCACAGTTACCGGCACGTTCACCCAATCCATTCAGCGTGCCTTCAACCTGGCGGGCGCCTGCCTGAACCGCAGCCAGCGCATTACCGGTCGCCATGCCCAGGTCATCATGGGTATGTACTGACAGAATCGCTTTATCGATGTTCGGTACGCGCTGAATCAACTGGCTGATGATGTGGGCATATTCACCCGGCAGGGTATAGCCGACGGTATCCGGGATGTTAATGGTACGAGCACCGGCATTAATTGCCGCTTCAACCATCCGGCACAGATCGTCAATCGGGGTACGGCCACCGTCTTCACAGGAAAACTCAACGTCGTCGGTGTAGTTACGGGCGCGTTTCACCATCTTCACTGCACGTTCAATGACCTCGGGCAGTGTGCTGCGCAGTTTGGTGGCGATGTGCATCGGTGAGGTGGCGATAAAGGTATGAATACGGAAGGCGTCAGCAACGCGCAGTGACTCGTAGGCGGCGTCGATATCTTTTTCTACACAGCGCGCCAGGCCGCAAACCCGGCTGTTTTTGATGGTCCGCGCAATGGTTTGTACAGATTCAAAATCACCGGGTGAGGAAACCGGAAAACCGACTTCCATCACGTCTACGCCCATGCGCTCCAGCGCTAACGCAATCTGCAATTTTTCTTTCACACTCAGGCTGGCCTGTAATGCCTGTTCACCGTCGCGCAGAGTGGTATCGAAAATAATGACTTGCTGGCTCATCGTATTCATCCTTATGCATTTCTTGCCTTGCAACGAGCATAAAAAAACGCGACAGGCGCGGGTTTTTAACTTTCAGCAGGTTTGAATCAGTGTTTGATTCCGCCCACAAGTCTACCGCGCAAACTGAATGCGTTTAGTAGTAGACCGAGTAGGCGAGAAGAACGAAACATGGATTCAAACCTCATAAAATTGTGTGCTGCACATATTGGTACTGGAATCCCGGAGGGATGTCAACCTTCAATGAAGGGCTATTTATGCGGCTAAATAAGGAAAATATTCTGTCAGATATCGGCCAGCCAGCGTATTGAACAACTGCGCACGCGGCGCGGGTTAAAACAGACGATCGGTGGCGGCTGGCTGTGGCTTTGTATTTTATTAATTAACTGAAATTAAAAGATTTTATAATTTATCTTTCAGTCGGAGTGACCGGATTTATTTTCGCTGCTTCAGCATAATCGTATGAACTTTAATGATTTTAAGGTTAATTACGCCAGAAAAGAAATGCCACAGCAAATTGTGGGCTGCGGTAAGCGGCAATAACTTTTCGCTATTTCTTAGATCACGCTGAAAATAATTTCATCGCCAGCATTTTCCTCTGCGGTTGTGCGACGTGATTAGTGTATTCCGCGTAGCCCTTTCTTATCGCGCAGAGCCTTTACGTTGGCGCGGTTTAATTTGCGCGAGTTTGCGGTTTGCCTGCCAGGTTAACTGCGGTTATGGTAATCGTCCTACTCTCAAAACAATGAACTCAACAGATTTCTCTGTATCCGCTGGGCGGAACGCGTTTCCGCCCTGCTGGCATAAACATAAGGTTTTGATCTTACATTGGCAAAGCAGGTGCCTGGATGACGTAACGCACCACGCGCGTTAACGCAGCCTGGCCCTCACGCCTGGAGGCAGAAGATGGAGATGTTGTCAGGAGCCGAAATGGTCGTCCGTTCGTTAATCGATCAGGGCGTTAAGCAGGTATTCGGTTATCCGGGTGGCGCGGTGTTGGATATTTACGACGCGCTGCAAACGGTCGGGGGAATCGACCACGTTCTGGTGCGCCATGAACAGGGCGCGGTGCACATGGCCGATGGCCTGGCGCGCGCGACCGGCGAAGTCGGCGTGGTGCTGGTGACGTCCGGACCCGGCGCCACCAATGCGATTACCGGTATCGCCACGGCCTATATGGATTCAATCCCGCTGGTGATTCTGTCGGGGCAGGTGCCTTCGTCGCTGATCGGCTATGACGCCTTTCAGGAGTGCGACATGGTCGGCATCTCCCGTCCGGTGGTGAAACACAGTTTCCTGGTGAAAAACACCGAAGAGATCCCGACCGTGCTGAAAAAGGCGTTCTGGCTGGCGTCGAGCGGACGTCCGGGACCGGTGGTGATCGATCTGCCAAAAGACATTCTTAATCCGGCCAATAAACTGCCTTATCACTGGCCGGAAGAAGTGAGCATGCGCTCTTACAATCCAACGATTCAGGGGCACAAAGGGCAGATCAAACGTGCATTGAATACGCTGCTGGCAGCCCATAAGCCAGTGATCTACGTCGGTGGCGGCGCGATCACCTCAGGCTGTGAGGCGGAACTGCTGCAGCTGGCGGAGAGCCTGAACATCCCGGTCACCACCTCGCTGATGGGGCTGGGCGCGTTTCCTGGTACTCACCGTCAATGCGTCGGCATGCTGGGGATGCACGGCACCTACGAAGCCAATATGACCATGCACAATGCCGACCTGATTTTCGGCGTTGGGGTTCGCTTTGATGATCGTACCACTAACAACCTGGCAAAATATTGCCCGGATGCCACGGTGATGCACATTGATATCGATCCCACCTCCATCTCAAAAACGGTGGCGGCCGATATCCCGATCGTTGGCGATGCCCGCCAGGTGCTGCAGCAGA
This sequence comes from Pantoea brenneri, assembly GCA_002095305.1. Taxonomy (GTDB): domain Bacteria; phylum Pseudomonadota; class Gammaproteobacteria; order Enterobacterales; family Enterobacteriaceae; genus Pantoea; species Pantoea brenneri. Next base: position 51,293 of record MIEI01000001.1, on the reverse strand, counting down.
TGCTGGAGCTACTGGCCCAGACTGACAGCAAACAGCCGCTCGACAGCCTGCGTGACTGGTGGCAATCGATTGAAAGCTGGCGCAGCCGTCAGTGCCTGGAATTTGATCGTACCAGCGCAAAAATTAAGCCGCAGGCGGTTATTGAAACCATCTGCCGCTTGACCAAAGGCGACGCTTATGTCACCTCTGACGTCGGTCAGCATCAGATGTTTGCGGCGCTGTACTACCAGTTTGATAAGCCGCGTCGCTGGATCAACTCCGGCGGTCTCGGCACCATGGGCTTTGGCCTGCCTGCCGCGCTCGGCGTGAAAATGGCGTTGCCGGATGAAACCGTTATTTGTGTCACCGGCGACGGCAGTATCCAGATGAACATTCAGGAGCTGTCGACCGCGCTGCAGTACAATCTGCCGGTGCTGGTGCTGAACCTTAACAACCGTTTCCTCGGCATGGTGAAACAGTGGCAGGACATGATCTATTCCGGCCGCCACTCCCAGTCTTATATGGAATCGCTGCCTGATTTCGTCCGTCTGGCAGAAGCCTATGGGCATGTCGGAATCGCCATTGAGCATCCGGCGGAGCTGGAAGAGAAGCTGACGCTGGCGCTGGAAACACTGGCGCAGGGACGGCTGGTATTTGTGGATGTCACCGTCGACGGCAGTGAGCACGTTTATCCGATGCAGATTCGCGGTGGCAGCATGGATGAGATGTGGTTAAGCAAAACGGAGAGGACATAACTATGCGTCGCATTTTATCGGTTCTGCTGGAGAACGAATCCGGCGCATTATCTCGCGTGGTCGGCCTGTTCTCACAGCGTGGCTATAACATCGAAAGCCTGACCGTTGCGCCAACGGACGATCCGACGCTATCGCGAATGACGATACAGACCGTCGGCGATCAGAAGGTGCTGGAGCAGATCGAGAAGCAGCTGCACAAGCTGGTTGATGTGCTGCGCGTGACCGAACTGGGGCAGGGCGCGTACGTTGAGCGTGAAATTATGCTGGTGAAAATTCAGGCCAGCGGCTACGGCCGGGAAGAGGTGAAGCGCAATGCGGAAATCTTCCGGGGCCAGATTATTGATGTGACCCCGACGCTGTATACGGTTCAGCTTGCCGGCACCAGCGACAAACTGGACGCATTCCTGAATACCGTGCGCGATGTGGCGGAAATTGTCGAAGTGGCACGCTCCGGAATCGTCGGGGTGTCGCGTGGCGATCGCATCATGCGTTAATCACCTTGCGTAATCACTCAGGATGACTCTAACCCGGCGAAATGCCGGGTTTTTTTATTTTTTATGCGCCAGACCAGTTACATTCAGAAAAGCGGTTGCTCCGCGCACTTTTCTGCTGTTAGATGATAACCATGAGTTGTCCATAGCTTAACTGCGGCTATTTTAGTCGTGCGAACGGCTTTGATTGAGGGTTATCGTGAAACTGGATGAAATTGCGCGTCTGGCGGGCGTGTCGCGTACCACGGCCAGTTATGTGATTAATGGCAAAGCGCGGCAGTATCGTGTCAGCGACAAAACCGTTGAGAAAGTGATGGCGGTGGTGCGTGAGCACAATTACCACCCGAATGCAGTGGCGGCCGGACTGCGCGCCGGGCGCACCCGTTCCATTGGCTTAGTCATTCCCGATCTGGAAAATACCAGCTATACCCGCATCGCGAATTATCTTGAGCGTCAGGCACGGCAGCGAGGTTATCAGTTGCTGATCGCCTGTTCAGAAGATCAGCCGGATAATGAGATGCGCTGCATTGAGCATCTGCTGCAACGGCAGGTTGATGCGATCATCGTTTCTACTTCATTACCGCCAGAGCATCCGTTTTATCAGCGCTGGATCAACGATCCTCTGCCATCATCGCCTTAGACCGCGCCCTCGATCGCGAGCACTTCACCAGCGTGGTGGGTGCCGATCAGGATGATGCCTATACGCTGGCCGCCGAATTACGTCAGCTCGAGGTTAAAAATGTGCTGTTTCTCGGCGCGCTACCCGAACTGTCGGTCAGTTTCCTGCGTGAGATGGGCTTCCGCGACGCGTGGAAAGAGGATAGTCGTCCAATCGACTACATCTACTGCAACAGTTTTGAGCGTACCGCTGCTGCGGCGCTGTTCGAAAAGTACCTTGAAGATCATCCGATGCCTGAGGCGCTGTTCACCACGTCGTTTGGCCTGCTACAGGGCGTGATGGATGTGACGCTGAAACGTGACGGACGGCTCCCGACCGAGCTGGCTATCGCGACCTTTGGCGACCACGAATTACTGGACTTTCTTGAGTGTCCGGTGCTGGCGGTGGGTCAGCGCCATCGTGACGTGGCGGAGCGGGTACTGGAATTAGTTTTAGCCTCCTTAGACGAACCGAGAAAACCGAAACCGGGGTTAACCCGCATCCGGCGTAATTTATACCGTCGCGGACAATTAAGCCGAAAAGTTAAATGAGTGACGGGCAGTATTAAGCTGCCCGCCTGTTTTAAATTGTGGCCTTTGGCGGTTCTGATAGCGGGAGGAGGTAAAAAAGCGTAAATTCTGCTCACTGAATCTAACAAATCAAAAAGCTTTATTTTTTATTATTTGTTTACAACTTCAACAAACCTTCTGTTCCCGTCCCGCCTGAAGCCGCTGGGCTTCCTTTAAGAAATCCCCTAAAATGCCGCCGCTGTCTCAGAAACTGCGATAAATATTTAGCGCTTTACATTGTTTCATTTTTAGCCGTTTTTCCCCGGCCCGCTATTTTTATTCAGGTATTCATCAGCTTAATTTTTATTTTTGCCTTTTATTTGAATATAACGTCGCCAGACGCTAATTCACCGGTCTGCAAATAGTGATATTCAACTGCCGCTCCGGCTTGACAAGGATTTCATCGGGTCCTTAAACTCGTTTCGTGGTAAAAAGTGGGATAAAGTGGCGCAAATGGGTGAGCGGGGGGTAAGGCTGGCATGTTCCGCGGAGCAACGTTAGTCAATCTCGACAGTAAAGGGCGGCTCGCAGTACCAACGCGATATCGCGATTTACTGAACAGCGAGTCTCAGGGGCAGATGGTCTGTACCATCGACCTCCACCAGCCATGCCTGTTGCTTTATACCCTGCCCGAATGGGAAATCATTGAAAAAAAGCTGGCCCGCTTATCCAGTATGAATCCACTTGAGCGCCGCGTGCAGCGCCTGTTACTGGGCCATGCCAGTGAGTGTCAGATGGATAATGCAGGGCGCTTGTTGCTGGCGAATACGCTTCGCCAACACGCTAAATTAACCAAAGAAGTGATGCTGGTTGGACAGTTCAATAAGTTTGAACTGTGGGATGAACAGACCTGGTATCAACAAGTCAGGGACGATATTGACGCAGAACAGTCGGCTCAGGAGCCTTTATCTGAGCGGTTGCAGGACTTGTCGCTATAGCTATGCAGGAAAATTTTAAACATACCACCGTGCTGTTGGATGAGGCGGTTAACGGCCTCAATATCAGGGAAGACGGGATTTACATCGACGGCACATTCGGTCGTGGCGGTCATTCGCGCTTAATTCTTTCGCAGCTTGGGGCGAAGGGAAAGCTCATCGCTATCGATCGTGACCCGCAAGCTATTGCCGCGGCCGCTGAGATCACCGATCCGCGCTTCTCCATTATTCATGGTCCTTTTTCCGCGCTGGCGGAGTACGTTTCTGAACGGGGATTAGTCGGCAAAATTGACGGCATTTTACTGGATTTAGGCGTGTCGTCGCCGCAGCTGGATGATGCCGAACGCGGCTTCTCCTTTATGCGCGACGGACCACTGGATATGCGAATGGACCCGTCGCGGGGTCATTCCGCCGCTGAGTGGTTGCTCCACGCTGAAGAAGCCGACATCGCTTTCGTGCTGAAGACCTATGGCGAAGAGCGTTTCGCCAAACGTATCGCCCGCGCCATTGTTGAGCGCAACCGCGAGCAGCCGATGACACGCACCAAAGAGCTGGCTGAGGTGATCGCCATCGCCACGCCGGTGAAAGATAAATTTAAGCATCCGGCGACGCGCAGCTTCCAGGCGATTCGAATCTGGATCAACAGTGAACTGGAAGAGATCGACATCGCGCTGAAAGGCGCGGTTGAGGTGCTGGCACCGCAGGGACGTCTGTCGGTCATCAGCTTCCACTCACTGGAAGATCGGCTGGTGAAGCGCTTTATGCGCGATCAGAGCCGCGGGCCGCAGGTGCCAGCTGGATTACCAATGACGGAACAGCAGTTACGCGCGCTGGGCGGACGAGAACTTAAGTTGCTGGGCAAACTGTCGCCGGGCGAGGCTGAAGTGGCTGAAAACCCACGCGCGCGCAGCTCGGTATTACGAATCGCGGAGAAGACCGACGCATGATCGGTAATGAGCGCCACAGCCTGCCTGGCGTGATTGGCGGCGATCTGCTGCGGAAAGGCAAGATTCCGGTGTTGCTGCTGATCGCCGTGCTGGTTTCTGCGGTACTGGTGGTCACCACCACGCACAAAACGCGCTTGCTGACGGCGCAACGTGAACAGCTGGTACTGGAGCGGGATGCGCTGGATATCGAATGGCGCAACCTGATCCTGGAAGAGAACGCCCTGGGCGATCACAGTCGTGTTGAACGAATCGCAACCGAGAAGTTGCAATTGCAGCATGTTGATCCTTCACAAGAAAATATTGTGGTGCAGAAATAAGGACCTCAGATAGCGAATGAGCGGCGCAGGCAGAACGCTGAAGTTGAAGAAACCGGAAGATAAAGCCAGCTTTGTAAGCTGGCGTTTTGCGTTGCTGTGCGGCTGTATTTTGCTGGCACTGGGAGGATTACTGTCGCGTGTTGCCTGGCTGCAGGTGATTAATCCTGACAGGCTGGTGAAAGAGGGCGATCTGCGCTCGCTGCGCGTTCAGGCGGTGCCGACGTCGCGCGGTATGATCAGCGACCGCGCCGGACGACCGCTGGCAGTGAGCGTGCCGGTCAACGCTATCTGGGCCGATCCCAAAGAGCTGCATGCCGGCGGCGGCGTAACGCTGGACAGCCGCTGGAAGGCGCTGTCGGATGCGCTTTCGATTCCGCTCGACCAGTTGGCCGCGCGGGTTAACGCCAATCCCAAAGGCCGCTTTGTCTATCTGGCGCGCCAGGTCAATCCGGCCATCGGCGAGTACGTCAAAAAATTGAAACTGCCTGGTATCCATCTGCGTGAAGAGTCACGCCGTTACTACCCGGCGGGGCAGGTCACGTCTCATCTGATTGGTTTTACCAATATCGACGGTCAGGGTATCGAAGGGGTCGAAAAAAGCTTTGATAAATGGCTGACCGGTGCACCGGGCGAACGAACGGTGCGTAAAGACCGATTTGGTCGGGTAATCGAAGATATCTCCTCGGTGGATAGCCGCGCTGCGCATAACCTGACCCTGAGCATCGATGAGCGCTTACAGGCGCTGGTCTATCGCGAACTGAACAACGCCGTCGCCTTTAACAAAGCTGAATCGGGCACTGCGGTGCTGGTAGACGTGAATACCGGCGAAGTGCTGGCGATGGCCAACAGCCCGGCTTACAACCCGAATAACCTCAGCAACACGCCGAAAGATCTGATGCGTAACCGCGCCATCACCGACATCTTCGAGCCGGGTTCTACCGTCAAGCCAATGGTGGTGATGACCGCCCTGCAGCGCGGTGTGGTCAAAGAGAATAGCGTACTGAATACCGTGCCGTACCGCGTCAATGGTCATGAGATCAAAGACGTGGCGCGCTACAGCGAACTGACCCTGACCGGGGTTTTACAGAAATCGAGTAACGTCGGGGTTTCACGTCTGGCGTTAGCGATGCCTTCCTCAGCGCTGGTAGATACTTACGCGCGCTTTGGGCTAGGTAAACCGACCAATTTGGGGCTGGTCGGGGAAAGCAGTGGCTTATACCCTCAAAAACAACGGTGGTCCGACATAGAGAGGGCCACCTTCTCTTTCGGCTACGGGCTAATGGTAACGCCGTTACAGTTAGCGCGAGTCTACGCAACCATTGGCAGCTACGGCATCAACCGTCCGCTGTCGATCACTAAGGTCGATCCCCCTGTCGCGGGACAACGCGTTTTCGATGAGTCACTGGTTAAAACCGTGATGCACATGATGGAAAGCGTGGCGCTGCCCGGCGGCGGCGGGGTGAAAGCGGCGATTAAAGGCTATCGCATCGCCATCAAAACCGGTACCGCTAAAAAAGTCGGGCCGGATGGACGCTACGTCAATAAATACATTGCTTATACCGCAGGCGTCGCGCCTGCCAGTCATCCTCGATTCGCGCTGGTGGTGGTGATCAACGATCCCCAGGCCGGCAAGTACTACGGTGGTGCGGTTTCTGCGCCGGTGTTTGGTGCCATCATGGGCGGCGTACTGCGCACCATGAACATCGAGCCGGATGCGTTACCAACCAATGACAAGAACGAGTTGGTGACTAACAGAAGTGAGGAATCAAGTGACAGATCGTAACCTGCGCGACTTACTCGGCCCTGGGTGCCAGGCGCGCCGGCGCGTCCACTGCGTGACATGACACTGGATAGCCGTACCGCGGCTTCCGGCGATCTGTTTGTCGCTATTGCAGGCCATCAGGCCGATGGACGCCGTTTCATCCCGCAGGCGATTGCACAAGGCGTTGCCGCCGTGGTGGCCGAAGCCGAAGGGGAAGCGGCCGATGGCGAAATCCGTGAAATGCACGGCGTACCGGTTATCTATCTGACGCAGCTGCATCAGCGTCTGTCAGCATTAGCCGGACGTTTCTATCAGCAGCCGGGCGAAAAACAGACGCTGATCGGCGTCACCGGCACCAACGGAAAAACCACCACCACCCAGTTGCTGGCGCAGTGGGCCAACCTGCTGGGCGAAACCAGTGCAGTGATGGGGACGGTGGGCAACGGATTGATCGGCCAGCTTGTGCCGGCGGAAAACACCACCGGCTCAGCGGTCGATGTTCAGCATCTGCTGCACGATCTGGCGGAACAAGGTGCCACACTGACCGCGATGGAGGTTTCTTCACACGGCCTGGTTCAGCACCGTGTCGCGGCGTTGCCGTTTGCGGCCGCCGTATTCACCAATCTCAGCCGCGATCACCTCGATTATCACGGCGATATGCAGCGCTATGAGTCCGCCAAATGGCTGCTGTTCTCTGAGCATCAGGTTGGTCAGGCGATTCTGAACGCCGATGATGAAGTCGGCCGTCGCTGGCTGGCCAGCCTGCCTGATGCCGTTGCCGTGACGATGGAAAATAATTTACAGCCTGGCTGCCACGGCCGCTGGCTGAAAGCCGACGCGGTGCAGTATCACGATAACGGCGCGAACATCCGCTTCAGCTCCAGCTGGGGCGAAGGCGAGATCGACAGCCGTCTGATGGGAGCGTTCAACGTCAGCAACTTACTGCTGGCGCTGGCGACGCTGCTGGCACTTGACTATCCGCTTGACGCACTGATCAACGCAGCATCGAAGTTGCAGCCGGTCAACGGCCGGATGGAAGTGTTTAGTGCTGATGGCAAACCGACGGTAGTGGTTGATTATGCCCACACCCCGGATGCGCTGGAAAAAGCGCTGGAAGCCGCACGCCTGCACTGCACAGGAAAACTGTGGTGCCTGTTTGGCTGCGGCGGCGATCGTGATAAAGGCAAACGTCCGTTAATGGGCGCCATTGCTGAGCAATTCGCCGATGTAGTGGTGATCACCGATGACAACCCACGCAGTGAAGATCCGCAGGCGATTGTGAAAGATATCCTGACCGGCCTGCTGGACCCGGGTCGCGCCCGCGTCGTCTCCGGGCGTGCGCAGGCGGTGACCAACACCATCATGCAGGCGCAGCCGGAAGATATCGTGTTGGTGGCGGGTAAAGGCCACGAAGACTACCAGATTATCGGCAATCGCCGGCTGGATTACTCCGATCGTGCCACGGTAGCGGCGCTGCTGGGAGGCGCGGCATGATCCCGGTTTCCTTAAAGACGCTCGCTGACATCACCGGCGGCACGCTGTATGGCAGTGATTTAACCGTGACGGACGTCACCACGGACACCCGCAAGGTAACGGCAGGCAGCCTGTTTATCGCGCTGGTTGGCGAACGTTTTGATGCCCATGACTTTGTGGGTGATGCAATTGCTAGCGGCGCGCAGGCGCTGTTAGTGAGTAAGCATTTACCTGTCGCCGTTCCGCAGGTAGTGGTTGAAGATACCCGACTGGGCTTTGGCAAGCTGGCGGCCTGGGTACGCCAGCAGGCGACAGCCCGGGTCGTAGCGCTGACCGGTTCATCCGGAAAAACGTCGGTCAAAGAGATGACCGCAGCGATCCTGCGCCAGTGCGGTGAAACCCTCTATACCGCCGGTAACCTTAACAACGATTTTGGCGTCCCGATGACGCTGCTGCGTCTGACCAGAGAGCATCAGTATGCGGTGATTGAGCTGGGTGCTAATCATCAGGGCGAGATCGCGTACACCACCGATCTGGTGCGGCCGGAGAGCGCGCTGGTCAACAACCTGGCGGCGGCGCATCTGGAAGGATTTGGCTCGCTGGCAGGCGTCGCTAAAGCCAAAGGTGAAATATTTATGGGATTGCCCGCCAACGGTACGGCGATCCTTAATGCGGATAGCAATGACTGGCCGAACTGGCAGGCGCATCTGCAGGACCAGACGGTGTGGCGCTTCTCGCCGCAGGCGGCCGGATGTGACTTCTCTGCTCGTGATATCAGCATTGCGCATGATGGCACCCACTTTGTGATGGTGACGCCGCGCGGTGAGGTGGCGATTACGCTGCCGCTGCCGGGACGGCATAACGTCGCCAACGCGCTGGCCGCGGCGGCTCTGGCGCTGTCGGTTGATGCTCCGCTGAGTGCGATACAGCAAGGGCTAAAAACCCTGCAGTCGGTGCCGGGCCGCCTGTTCCCGATACGTTTATCTGCGCACCAGTTGCTGCTGGATGACAGCTATAACGCTAACGTCGGATCGATGACCGCTGCGGCGCAGGTACTGTCAGAAATGCCGGGTTATCGGGTGATGGTCACTGGCGATATGGCGGAACTGGGTGAAGAGACCGAACAGTGTCACCGTGAAGTCGGGCTGGCGGCGCGTGCTGCCGGTATCGATAAGGTCCTGAGCGTGGGGAACGTTAGCCAGTTGATCAGCGAAAGCAGCGGCGTTGGCGAACATTTCAGCGATAAAACCGCCCTGACTGAACGTTTACGTCAGTTGTTGTCCGAACACAAAGAAATGACTGTCTTGATTAAAGGTTCGCGTAGTGCCGCCATGGAGCAGGTAGTACAGAGCTTACAGGAGAAAGGAACATGTTAGTTTGGCTGGCCGAGCATCTGGTCGCTTTTTATTCGGGCTTTAACGTCTTTTCGTATCTGACGTTTCGCGCCATTGTCAGCCTGCTGACCGCGTTGTTTATCTCCCTGTGGATGGGGCCGCGCCTGATTGCCTGGCTGCAAAAATTGCAGATTGGTCAGGTAGTTCGTAACGATGGCCCGGAATCGCACTTCAGCAAGCGCGGCACCCCGACCATGGGCGGCATCATGATCCTTACCTCAATCACCATTTCGGTGTTGATGTGGGCTTATCCGTCAAACCCGTATGTCTGGTGCGTGCTGGTGGTGCTGATCGGCTTCGGGATCATCGGTTTTGTCGACGACTACCGCAAGGTGGTGCGCAAAGATACTAAGGGCCTGATCGCCCGCTGGAAATATTTCTGGATGTCGGTGATTTCGCTCGGCGTGGCGTTTGCCCTGTATGTCGCCGGCAAGGATACCCCCGCAACGCAACTGGTGGTGCCGTTTTTCAAAGACATCATGCCGCAACTGGGGCTGTTTTATGTGCTGCTGGCCTACTTTGTGATTGTCGGCACCGGCAATGCCGTCAACCTGACCGATGGCCTTGATGGGCTGGCAATTATGCCAACGGTATTTGTGGCGGCTGGCTTCGCGCTGGTGGCCTGGGCAACCGGGAACGTGAAGTTTGCCGAGTATCTGCATATTCCTTATTTGCGTCATGCCGGTGAGCTGGTGATTGTCTGTACCGCTATCGTCGGGGCAGGGCTGGGGTTCCTGTGGTTCAACACCTATCCGGCTCAGGTCTTTATGGGCGATGTGGGTTCGCTGGCGTTAGGCGGCGCACTGGGCACTATTGCGGTGCTGCTGCGTCAGGAGTTTTTACTGGTGATCATGGGTGGCGTATTCGTGGTTGAAACGCTGTCGGTGATCCTGCAGGTGGGATCGTTTAAGTTGCGCGGCCAGCGTATTTTCCGCATGGCACCGATCCATCACCACTATGAACTGAAGGGCTGGCCGGAACCGCGCGTCATTGTGCGCTTCTGGATTATTTCGCTAATGCTGGTGCTGATTGGCCTGGCCACGCTGAAGGTGCGTTAATCATGGCTGACTATCGGGGAAGAAAAGTTGTCATCATCGGGTTAGGCCTGACCGGTCTCTCCTGTGTTGATTTCTTTTTAGCGCAGGGCGTAACGCCTCGCGTTATGGACACCCGTGTGTCGCCGCCGGGGCTGGAGAAATTGCCGGCGCAGGTGGAACGCCATCTGGGTGGCATTAACGGTGACTGGCTGCTGGATGCCGACCTGATTGTCGCCAGCCCAGGCGTCGCGCTGGCCCATCCGATTCTGAGCGAAGCGATAGAAGCCGGCATTGAAATCGTCGGCGACATTGAGCTGTTCTGCCGTGAAGCCCAGGCGCCGATCGTGGCGATTACCGGCTCCAATGGTAAAAGCACCGTGACTACGCTGGTGGGTGAGATGGCGAAAGCGGCCGGCTGGCAGGTCGGCGTGGGCGGCAATATCGGGTTGCCGGCGCTCAGCCTGTTGCAGTCACCGGCGCAACTTTATGTACTGGAACTTTCCAGCTTCCAGCTTGAAACCACTCACAGCCTGAAAGCGGCAGCGGCGACGGTACTTAACGTCAGTGAAGATCATATGGATCGCTATCCGCTGGGCATGCAGCAGTATCGTGCTGCCAAACTGCGTATTTATGAAAATGCGAAGGTGTGCGTCGTCAATGCAGATGACGCGCTGACCATGCCGGTACGCGGCGCAGATGCGCGTTGCGTCAGCTTTGGCATTGACTTCGGTGACTATCATCTTAATAAGCAGCAGGGCAATGTCTGGCTGCGGGTGAAAGGCGAGAAGGTGCTGAACACCGCTGAAATGAAGCTGGTGGGACAACACAACTACACCAACGCGCTGGCGGCGCTGGCGCTGGCCGATGCAGTAGGGCTGCCGCGCGCTTCCAGCCTGGCTGCATTAACCCAGTTTAATGGTCTGGCGCATCGCTTCCAGCTGGTGCTTGAGCATCAGGGCGTGCGCTGGATCAACGATTCCAAAGCCACCAACGTGGGCAGTACCGAGGCGGCGCTGAATGGCCTGCAGGTTACCGGCACCCTGTGGCTGCTGTTGGGCGGCGACGGTAAATCAGCCGATTTTTCACCGCTGACGCCTTATCTGCAGGGTGACAACGTGCGGACCTACTGCTTTGGCCGCGATGGCGATGCGCTGGCTTCGCTGCGTCCGGAGATTGCGGTGCGCACCGAAACCCTGCGTCAGGCGCTGGAACAGATCGTCCCGCAGCTGAAGTCAGGCGATATGGTGCTGTTGTCACCCGCCTGCGCCAGCCTTGATCAGTTCCGTAACTTTGAACAGCGTGGCGAACAGTTCGCCCAACTGGCGAAGGAGCTGAGCTGATGCATATTCCTGGCGCGGGTCTGGCGCGGTTCTTCTCGGGTCGTCTGAAAGATTGGGTGATGGGATCGCGCGAAAGCGATGATACCTCGCTGGTGCTGTATGACCGCACGCTGCTGTGGCTGACGTTCGGCCTGGCAGTGATTGGTTTTGTGATGGTGACTTCCGCCTCAATGCCGGTTGGTCAGCGTCTCAACGATGACCCGTTCTATTTTGCCAAGCGTGATGCGTTTTATATCGCGCTGGCGGTCGGTATGGCGCTGGTCACGCTGCGGGTGCCGATGGATTTCTGGCAGCGCTACAGCAACGTGATGTTAATGGCATCCGTCGCCATGCTGCTGATTGTACTGGTGGTCGGCAGTTCGGTTAACGGTGCATCGCGCTGGATCGCCCTCGGACCGCTGCGTATCCAGCCAGCCGAGTTATCCAAACTTACCCTGTTTTGCTATCTCGCCAGCTATCTGGTGCGCAAAGTGGAAGAGGTGCGTAACAACTTCTGGGGCTTCTGTAAGCCGATGGGCGTGATGGTGGTGCTGGCAGTACTGCTGCTGGCGCAACCGGACCTCGGTACCGTGGTGGTGCTGTTCGTCACCACGCTGGCCATGCTCTTCCTGGCCGGTGCCAAACTGTGGCAGTTCCTGGCCATCATCGGCTCCGGCATTTTTGCCGTGGTGCTGCTGATTATCGCCGAACCGTACCGTATGCGCCGCGTCACATCGTTCTGGAACCCGTGGGAAGATCCGTTCGGCAGCGGCTACCAGCTGACCCAGTCGCTGATGGCATTTGGCCGCGGTGAATTCTGGGGCCAGGGGCTGGGTAACTCGGTGCAAAAACTGGAATATCTGCCGGAAGCGCACACCGACTTTATTTTCTCGATTATCGGTGAAGAACTCGGCTACATCGGTGTGGTTATGGCGCTGTTAATGGTATTCTTCGTCGCTTTTCGTGCGATGTCGATTGGCCGCCGTGCACTGGAGCTGGATCAGCGTTTTTCCGGCTTTCTGGCCTGTTCAATTGGTGTCTGGTTTAGCTTTCAGGCTCTGGTTAACGTCGGCGCGGCAGCAGGTATGCTGCCCACTAAAGGTCTGACCCTGCCGCTGATCAGTTACGGCGGGTCGAGTCTGATTATTATGTCGACCGCCATCGTCTTTTTGTTACGCATAGATTATGAAACGCGCCTGGCGAAAGCGCAGGCGTTTACCCGAGGTGGTCGATGAGCAGTAAGCGATTGATGGTGATGGCAGGCGGAACCGGTGGGCATGTCTTTCCCGGTCTGGCTGTTGCCCATCATCTGATGGAACAGGGCTGGCAGGTCCGCTGGTTAGGTACTGCCGACCGTATGGAAGCGGATTTAGTGCCGAAGCACGGCATCGACATCGATTTCATTCGCATCAGCGGACTGCGCGGCAAAGGCGTTAAGGCGTTACTGCTGGCTCCGCTGCGCATCTTCAACGCATGGCGTCAGGCGCGTCGCATCATGAAAGCCTGGCAACCGGATGTAGTACTGGGGATGGGCGGTTATGTCTCCGGACCGGGCGGCTTAGCGGCCTGGAGTTGCGGTATCCCGGTGGTGCTGCATGAGCAGAATGGCATTGCCGGCCTGACCAACAAGTGGCTGGCGAAAATCGCCACCAAAGTGCTGCAGGCATTTCCCGGCGCGTTTCCCCGGGCGGATGTGGTCGGCAATCCGGTGCGTACCGATGTGCTGGCGCTGCCGCTGCCGGCTGAACGTCTGGCCCAGCGCAGTGGCCCGATACGGGTACTGGTGATTGGTGGCAGTCAGGCGCGCGGGTGCTGAACCAGACGCTGCCGCAGGTTGCCGCTGAACTGGGTGATCAGATCACGCTGTGGCACCAGACCGGGAAAGGCGGCTTGCCGGTAGTTGAAAAAGCCTATCAGCAGGTCGGTCAGACCCAGCACAAGGTGACCGAGTTTATTGATGATATGGCCGCAGCCTATGCATGGGCTGATGTGGTGGTCTGTCGCTCCGGCGCCTTAACGGTGAGCGAAGTGGCTGCTGCCGGTTTACCGGCGATTTTTGTGCCGTTTCAGCACAAGGATCGCCAGCAGTACTGGAACGCGCTGCCGCTGGAGAAAGCGGGCGCGGCCCGAATTTTTGAGCAGCCGCAGTTTACGGCGGAGGCGGTAGCGGATCTGCTGCGCCACTGGGATCGCCCGACATTACTGACGATGGCCGAACAGGCCCGTCAGGTTGCGATCCCCGATGCGACCGAGCGGGTCGCGCAGGAAGTGGCTCGCGCCGCAAAGTAATCATTCCGGTCAGCGCGTCTGACCCGTGCTCGGGTTGAGCACAAACTGAAAGAGCAGGTAATTGAGAGCGATGAATACACAACAATTGGCAAAACTGCGAACTATCGTGCCCGAGATGCGTCGCGTCCGGCACATCCACTTTGTCGGCATCGGCGGTGCTGGCATGGGCGGTATTGCCGAAGTGTTAGCAAATGAAGGCTACCATATCAGCGGTTCAGATCTGGCCCCTAACCCGGTGACCCAGAACCTGATTGCGTTGGGTGCCACCATTTATTTCAACCATCGCCCTGAGAATGTGACCGACGCCAGTGTGGTTGTGGTCTCCAGCGCCGTTGCGCAGGACAACCCTGAGCTGGTCGCTGCACGTGAGCAGCGCATCCCGGTGATCCGCCGGGCCGAAATGCTGGCTGAACTGATGCGTTTCCGTCATGGCATTGCCGTTGCCGGTACCCATGGCAAAACCACCACCACGGCGATGGTGTCGAGTATTTATGCAGAGGGCGGTCTCGATCCGACCTTTGTTAACGGCGGTCTGGTGAAAGCCGCAGGTACCCATGCGCGCCTGGGCAGCAGTCGTTACCTGATTGCGGAGGCCGATGAGAGCGATGCGTCGTTCCTGCACCTGCAGCCGATGGTGGCGATTGTCACCAATATCGAAGCCGACCATATGGATACCTATCAGGGCGACTTCGAGAACCTGAAGCAGACCTTTATTAACTTCCTGCACAACCTGCCGTTTTATGGCCGTGCAGTGATGTGTGTGGATGATGTGGTTATTCGTGACCTGATCCCGCGCGTGGGACGTCAAATCACCACTTACGGCTTCAGTGATGATGCGGACTTCCGCATTGAAAATTATCATCAGCGCGGCTCACAAGGGCACTTTACGCTGGTCCGTCAGGATAAACCGCTGCTGCAGATTACCCTGAATGCGCCGGGTCGTCATAACGCACTGAACGCGGCGGCGGCCGTAGCCGTGGCTAGCGAAGAGGGCATCGATGACAACGCGATTCTGGCCGCGCTGGAGAGTTTCCAGGGCACCGGCCGCCGTTTCGATCTGTTGGGTGAATTCCCGACCGAACCGGTAAACGGTCAGGTGGGCAGTGCGATGCTGGTGGATGATTATGGTCATCATCCGACCGAAGTCGATGCGACGATTAAAGCGGCACGCGCCGGCTGGCCAGATAAAAAGCTGGTGATGGTATTTCAGCCGCACCGCTATACCCGTACCCGCGATCTGTTTGATGACTTCGCTAACGTGCTGTCACAGGTCGATGTCCTGTTGATGCTGGATGTCTACTCTGCCGGCGAGACGGCGATTCCTGGTGCTGACAGTCGCTCGCTGTGCCGTGCGATTCGCAATCGCGGCAAGGTTGATCCGATTCTGGTGCCTGAGCATGACGCATTGCCAGAAATGCTGGCACCGCTGCTGTCTGGCAACGATCTGATTCTGGTGCAGGGTGCCGGTAACGTCGGCAAGGTTGCCCGCAAGCTGGCGGATTGTAAGCTCCAGCCGGAACGTAAAGCGGAGGATCGTCATGGCTGACAAAGTTGCAGTATTGATGGGCGGGACGTCCGCCGAGCGTGAGGTTTCGCTGATGTCTGGTCAGGCGGTGCTGGCCGGGCTACGTGAAAGCGGGATTGACGCGCACGCTGTCGACACCCGCGATGTGTCGGTACTGACGCTCAAAGAGCAGGGCTTTACCAAAGCGTTTATCGCTCTGCATGGTCGTGGCGGCGAAGATGGCACGCTACAGGCGGTGCTGGAATTTCTGCAGCTGCCTTACACCGGCAGCGGCGTGATGGCGTCAGCGGTCACCATGGACAAGCTGCGCACCAAGCTGCTGTGGCAGGGACGCGGTTTGCCTTCCGGGCAGTTTGTCTGGCTGACGCGCCAGCAGTTCGATTCCGGGCTGGATGCAGAGACGGAAGCGGCCATTGCTGCGCTCGGACTGCCGTTATTCGTCAAACCCGCCTGTGAAGGTTCCAGCGTGGGAATCAGCCGGGTCAATGCGCTGAGCGCCTTGCCTGACGCGCTGGCAACCGCTTTTGAGCACGACGATAACGTGCTGGTCGAGGCGTTTCTCAGCGGCGCGGAGTACACGGTGGCGATTGTGGGCGATCGCATCCTGCCCTCTATCGAAATAAAGAGCGCCAGCGAGTTCTATGACTATGAAGCAAAATATATTTCTGACGATACTCAGTACGTCTGTCCGGCCGACCTGAGCCCGGCGCGTGAAGCTGAATTACAGCAACTGGTGCTGGCGGCCTGGCGTGCGCTTGGCTGTCGCGGCTGGGGCAGGGTGGATGTGATGACCGATGGTGCGGGCAATTTCCAGCTGCTGGAAGCCAATACCTCACCGGGAATGACCAGCCACAGCCTGGTGCCGATGGCGGCGAAACAGGCCGGCATGAGCTTCGCGCAGCTGGTTGCGCATATTCTGGAGTTGGCCGACTGATATGTCACAGGCGGCGATGAGAGTTCGAAACCGTGAACCGCAGGAGCGTATACGCACCGGGCGCAGTAACGGAGCCCGACTGTTCGGCATCGTTTTTTTGCTGATCGTGATAGGCATTATGATTTCTGGCGGGCTGGTGGTGCTGAAGTGGATGAACGATGCATCACGTCTGCCGTTATCGAAACTGGTGGTGACCGGGCAAACCCATTACACCACCCACGATGACATTCGCCAGGCGATTCTGTCACTTGGCGCGCCGGGCACGTTCATGTCGCAGGACGTGGATATTCTGCAGCAGCAGATAGAGAGGCTGCCGTGGATTAAGCAGGTCAGCGTGCGTAAACAGTGGCCGGACGAGCTGAAGATCCATCTGGTGGAATATACCCCGGTGGCGCGCTGGAACGATCTGCATATGGTTGACGCGGATGGCGTCTCCTTCAGCGTCCCGGCTAACCATATCGGCAAAGAAACCCTGCCGATGCTGTATGGACCAGAAGGCAGTGAGAAAGAGGTGCTGGCGGGTTATCACAGCATGGACGATGTACTGAAGGCCAGAAAGTTTACCCTGAGGTCGCGTCGATGACGGCCCGGCGTTCATGGCAGCTGGTTACCAGTGACGATGTGCGCATCGAACTGGGGCGCAGCGACACCATGAAGCGTCTGAACCGCTTTATTGAGCTCTACCCGGTGCTGCAACAGCAAGGTCAGAACGAGAGCAAACGTATCAGCTACGTGGATTTACGATACGACTCGGGCGCCTCTGTTGGCTGGACGCCGGTCGTGATGGAGCCACAGGACAGTAATCAGCAACAGAACCAGGCACAGGCTAAACAACAATGATCAAGGCAACGGACAGAAAACTGGTAGTTGGACTCGAAATTGGCACCGCGAAGGTTGCCGCCCTGGTTGGGGAAATTCTGCCCGATGGTATGGTCAATATTATTGGGGTGGGCAGCTGCCCGTCCCGCGGTATGGATAAAGGTGGCGTGAATGACCTTGAGTCGGTGGTGAAATGCGTACAGCGCGCCATCGATCAGGCTGAGCTGATGGCAGATTGCCAGATTTCCTCCGTCTACCTTGCGTTATCGGGCAAACATATTAGTTGTCAGAACGAAATCGGGATGGTTCCGATTTCCGAAGAGGAAGTGACTCAGGATGATGTAGAGAACGTAGTGCATACCGCTAAGTCGGTGCGTGTGCGTGACGAGCATCGCATCCTGCATGTTATTCCTCAGGAATACGCCATTGATTATCAGGAAGGGATCAAAAATCCGGTCGGGCTTTCCGGGGTGCGGATGCAGGCAAAAGTGCATCTGATCACCTGTCACAACGATATGGCGAAAAATATTGTTAAAGCCGTTGAACGATGTGGCCTGAAAGTTGACCAACTGATTTTTGCCGGCCTGGCATCCAGTTTTGCGGTTCTGACCGAAGACGAACGTGAGCTGGGTGTCTGTGTTGTCGACATCGGTGGCGGTACAATGGACATTGCCGTATATACCGGCGGTGCTTTACGGCACACTAAGGTTATTCCTTATGCAGGCAACGTGGTCACCAGCGACATCGCCTATGCATTTGGCACACCGCCAACCGATGCGGAAGCGATCAAAGTGCGTCACGGCTGCGCGCTGGGCTCGATTGTCGGCAAAGATGAGAACGTTGAAGTGCCGAGCGTGGGCGGACGTCCGCCGCGCAGCCTGCAGCGTCAGACGCTGGCCGAAGTGATTGAGCCGCGTTATACCGAGCTTTTGAATCTGGTCAATGACGAGATTCTGCAGTTACAGGAACAACTGCGTCAGCAGGGCGTGAAGCACCATCTTGCGGCGGGCATTGTCCTGACCGGCGGTGCCGCGCAAATCGAAGGACTGGCGGCCTGTGCGCAACGCGTATTCCATACGCAGGTGCGTATCGGACAACCGCTGAATATTACCGGCTTAACTGACTATGCGCAGGAGTCGTACTACTCCACCGCGGTGGGACTGTTGCATTACGGCAAAGAGTCGCACATGAACGGCGATGCAGAGACCGAAAAACGGGTTTCGGTAGGCAACTGGTTCAAGCGCATCAATAGTTGGTTGAAAAAAGAGTTTTAATTTTTGTAAAAGGGGATCATGCTGTTTTCTTTAGTGATCTCCAGGCGACAGGCACATAACGGAGAGAAATCATGTTTGAACCTATGGAATTAACCAATGACGCGGTGATTAAAGTCATCGGCGTCGGCGGTGGCGGTGGCAACGCCGTAGAGCACATGGTACGCGAGCGTATCGAAGGTGTGGAATTCTTTGCTGTGAATACCGACGCGCAAGCGCTGCGTAAAACAGCTGTCGGCCAGACGATTCAGATCGGTAATAACATTACCAAAGGTCTGGGTGCGGGTGCGAACCCGGAAGTCGGCCGTAACTCTGCAGAAGAAGATCGCGAAGCACTGCGTTCTGCGCTGGAAGGGGCAGACATGGTCTTCATCGCAGCAGGCATGGGCGGCGGTACCGGTACCGGTGCAGCGCCTGTGGTAGCGGAAGTGGCGAAGGATCTGGGTATCCTGACCGTGGCCGTTGTCACCAAGCCGTTCAACTTCGAAGGCAAGAAACGCATGGCGTTTGCTGAGCAGGGGATCGCGGAACTCTCTAAGCATGTCGATTCACTGATTACTATTCCAAACGACAAGCTGCTGAAAGTTCTGGGTCGCGGTATCTCCCTGCTGGACGCCTTTGGCGCAGCCAATGACGTGCTGAAAGGCGCGGTTCAGGGTATCGCCGAACTGATTACCCGTCCGGGTCTGATGAACGTCGACTTTGCTGACGTGCGTACCGTGATGTCCGAAATGGGTTACGCCATGATGGGTTCAGGCGTTGCCTGTGGTGAAGACCGCGCTGAAGAAGCGGCTGAAATGGCGATCTCCAGCCCACTGCTGGAAGATATCGACCTGTCTGGTGCGCGCGGCGTGCTGGTCAACATCACGGCTGGCTTCGACCTGCGTCTGGATGAGTTCGAAACCGTGGGTAACACTATCCGCGCCTTCGCCTCTGACAACGCGACAGTGGTGATCGGTACTTCACTGGATCCAGAAATGAATGACGAACTGCGCGTCACCGTGGTGGCAACCGGTATCGGCATGGACAAACGTCCGGAAATCACCCTGGTGACCAATAAGCCAGCCAGCCAGCCGGTTATGGATCATCGCTATCAGCAGCACGGTATGTCACCGCTGCCGCAGGAGCAGAAACCGGCAGCTAAAGTGGTTAACGACCAGGCTGCGCAGTCAAACAAAGAGCCAGACTACCTTGATATTCCGGCATTTTTGCGTAAGCAGGCCGACTAGGATTAACCCTATAATTGGGTTTCCCCGCTCTTTGTGCTAAAGTGTCTGCCCGCTGGTAAAGTATACTAGCGGTCGGAAAGGTAATATTGCGAGATAATACGATGATCAAACAAAGGACACTAAAACGTATTGTTCAGGCGACTGGTGTCGGTTTACATACCGGCAAGAAAGTCACACTGACATTACGCCCTGCGTCGGCTAATACCGGGGTCATCTATCGTCGCACCGACTTGAATCCACCGGTAGATTTTCCGGCTGATGCAAAATACGTGCGCGACACCATGCTGAGTACCTGCCTGGTGAATGATGAAGGCGTGCGTATTTCAACGGTTGAACACCTTAATGCCGCCCTGGCGGGTCTGGGTATCGATAACATCATTGTTGAAGTCGATGCACCGGAAATCCCGATTATGGATGGCAGCGCAGCACCGTTTATCTATCTGCTGATGGATGCAGGCATTGAGCAGCTCAACAGCGCGAAGAAATTTGTGCGCGTTAAGCAGACCGTGCGTGTGGAAGAGGGTGACAAATGGGCCGAGATCAAACCGTACAACGGTTTCTCGCTCGACTTCACCATTGACTTCAAACACCCGGCGATCGATTCCAGCTCGCAGCGTTATGCGATGAACTTCTCTGCTGACGCCTTTGTTCGTCAAATCAGCCGGGCGCGTACATTTGGCTTTATGCGTGAAATCGAATATCTGCAGTCTAAAGGCCTGTGCCTGGGCGGTAGCTTAGATTGTGCGATAGGTCTGGATGATTTCCGCGTACTGAATGAAGAAGGCCTGCGTTTTGAGGACGAATTTGTCCGTCACAAAATGCTGGACGCTATCGGCGACCTGTTTATGTGTGGCCATAATATCATTGGCGCCTTCACGGCGTTCAAATCGGGTCATGCGCTGAACAATAAGCTGCTGCAAGCGGTTCTGGCTAAGCAGGAAGCCTGGGAATGGGCAACCTTCGAAGACGAAGCTGAACTGCCGCTGGCATTCAAAGCACCGAATCTGGTTCTGGCTTAATTACCTCAGAACGTGAAACGGCTGGTTATGCTGACACCCTCTCCGGTCAGCGGCGCCAGCCGTTTTTTTATTGCTCCGGTCCCCGCCTCTGCTGATGTCGAGCCTGCTCGCATCGCGCCGTCCGTTTTGCTGAATTGCTGAACAAACGCGCGCAATTTCTCGCACCGCCACTTTAATCCCAGGTGTGGATGCCCCACATTAGTGATACTATCTCTGGCGCTTTTACAGGCTGAATACCGCTGCCGCTCGCGGCGGGCGAACGAAAACGGAAGCGCAACAGAGCATGCGCGATGGAAAGGTTGTGATCGGAATTCTTCTGCGCTGGCGACAATTAGGTAGACGCTATTTCTGGCCTCATCTCCTGTTAGGGATGGTCGCGGCCAGTCTCGGCTTACCTGCCTGTGCGCAAAGTTCTGAACTCAATGCTTCATCTGAATCGCCGGCCAGTAGCCTGTTCATGGGCAACGCCGCGCGGTTTGATCACCTGATTCGCCTGCAGGAAGCGGCACGCCGCCCCAGCTTCAATGTGGATTACTGGCACCAGCACGCCATCCGCACCGTTATTCGACACCTCTCTTTCACGCTAACGCCCCAGGCGCAGGCGGAACAACAAACTCTGCCGCTGGCGGCGCAAAAGCTGGCGCTGATCGATTCGCTGCATGACTTACTGACGTCACACTCTGCGTTGCGTGCTGTGCCGCAGATGACCCCGACTCCACCGCTGTTTACGGCTGTAACCCGCTCATGGGTTGAATGGCATGCCCGCGTTCATGGCATCCGCGCCGGACCCACCCAATTGTCCTGCTAATATTTTTGGTTTTATTCACTCTGTTTAGATTTTGCAGTCCGGAATGATCCGGCTGAATTGAGAATATATTTACTATGTTAATCAAAATGTTAACCAAGGTTTTTGGTAGCAGTAACGATCGTACTCTGCGTCGTATGCGTAAAGTGGTGGATGTCATCAACAAGATGGAGCCGGACTTTGAAAAGCTCTCTGATGATGAACTGAAAGGCAAAACCGAACTGTTCCGTGAACGCCTGAAAAAAGGCGAGACGCTGGAAAGCCTGATCCCGGAAGCTTTTGCTACCGTGCGTGAAGCGAGTAAGCGCGTGTTCGGCATGCGTCACTTCGACGTCCAGCTGATCGGCGGCATGGTACTGAACGATCGCTGCATCGCCGAGATGCGTACCGGTGAAGGTAAAACCCTGACCGCCACGCTGCCAGCCTATCTGAATGCGCTCTCCGGTAAAGGGGTTCACGTCGTTACCGTCAACGACTATCTGGCACAGCGTGATGCCGAGAATAACCGTCCGTTGTTTGAGTTCCTCGGTCTGACCGTCGGCATCAACATGTCGGGTCTGCCTGCAGTAGCGAAGCGTGAAGCTTACGCCGCTGACATTACTTACGGTACCAACAACGAATATGGCTTCGATTACCTGCGCGACAACATGGCCTTCAGCCCGGAAGAGCGCGTGCAGCGTAAACTGCACTACGCACTGGTGGATGAAGTTGACTCCATCCTGATCGATGAAGCGCGTACCCCGCTGATCATTTCGGGACCTGCGGAAGACAGTTCTGAGCTCTATACCAAAGTAAACAAAATCATTCCGCACCTGATTCGTCAGGATAAAGAAGACACTGAAACCCATCAGGGTGAAGGCGACTTCTGGGTGGATGAAAAAGCCCGTCAGGCGCACATGTCTGAACGTGGACTGGTTAAGGTCGAAGAGCTGCTGGTCAGCCAGGGCATTATGGAAGCCGGCGAATCACTCTATTCACCGACCAACATTATGCTGATGCACCACGTTACTGCGGCGCTGCGCGCCCATGCGCTGTTTACCCGCGATGTGGATTACATCGTGAAAGATGGCGAAGTGGTGATTGTTGATGAGCACACCGGTCGTACCATGCAGGGGCGTCGCTGGTCAGACGGACTGCATCAGGCAATTGAAGCCAAAGAAGGGGTAGAGATCCAGAACGAGAACCAGACGCTGGCCTCTATCACTTTCCAGAACTATTTCCGTATCTACGAAAAGCTGGCCGGTATGACCGGGACCGCGGATACCGAAGCGTTCGAATTCAGCTCTATCTACAAGCTCGATACCATTGTGGTACCGACTAACCGTCCAATGGTGCGTAAAGATCTGGCCGATCTGGTCTACATGACCGAGAAAGAGAAGATCGACGCGATCATCGAAGATATCCGTGAACGTACCGCCAACGGCCAGCCGGTGCTGGTCGGGACCATCTCGATTGAGAAATCGGAAGTGGTCTCTAACGAACTGACACGTGCCGGTATCAAACACAACGTTCTGAACGCCAAATTCCACGCCCGCGAAGCGGAAATCGTGGCACAGGCAGGTCAGCCGGGCGCGGTCACCATCGCCACCAACATGGCCGGTCGTGGTACTGACATCATGCTGGGCGGCAGCTGGCACGCCGAAGTAGCCGAGCTGGAAAACCCGACCGAAGCACAGATCGAAGAGATTAAAGCCGCATGGCAGATTCGCCATGACGCGGTACTGGCCTCCGGCGGTTTACACATCGTGGGTACTGAGCGCCACGAGTCGCGCCGTATCGATAACCAGCTGCGTGGTCGTGCTGGCCGTCAGGGCGACGCCGGTTCTTCCCGTTTCTACCTGTCGATGGAAGATGCGCTGATGCGTATTTTCGCCTCGGATCGCGTCTCTAACATGATGCGCAAACTGGGGATGAAGCCGGGTGAAGCGATTGAGCACCGTGGGTGACCAAAGCGATTGCCAATGCGCAGCGCAAAGTTGAGAGCCGTAACTTCGATATTCGTAAGCAGCTGCTGGAATATGATGATGTGGCCAACGATCAGCGTCGTGCCATCTACAGCCAGCGTAACGAACTGCTGGATGTGTCGGATGTGAGCGAAACCATCAACAGCATCCGTCATGACGTCTACAAAGCGACTATTGATACCTATATTCCACCGCAGTCACTGGAAGAGATGTGGGATGTACCAGGGCTGGAAGAGCGCCTGCGTACTGACTTCGATCTTAATCTGCCGATTGCGGAGTGGCTGGATAAAGAGCCCGATCTGCATGAAGAAGTGCTGCGTGAGCGCATCATGACCCATGCGATGGAGAACTATGCCGCCAAAGAAGAGGTGGTTGGTGCTGAGATGATGCGTAACTTCGAAAAAGGCGTGATGTTGCAGACGCTGGATTCGCTGTGGAAAGAGCATCTGGCGGCGATGGATTATCTGCGTCAGGGCATCCATCTGCGTGGCTATGCGCAGAAGGATCCGAAGCAGGAGTACAAACGTGAATCGTTCGCTATGTTTGCCGCCATGCTTGAGTCACTGAAATATGAAGTGATCAGCACCCTGAGCAAGGTCCAGGTGCGGATGCCGGAAGAAGTTGAAGCGATGGAGCAGCAGCGTCGCGAAGAGGCTGAACGTCTGGCTCAGCAGCAACAACTGAGCCACGTTGAAGAAGAGACGCTGGCGGCCGAAGCGCTGGCGCAGCAGAGTGGTGAACGCAAAGTCGGACGCAACGATCCCTGCCCATGTGGTTCAGGTAAAAAATATAAGCAGTGTCACGGCCGCCTGGCCTGAGATTAACAGCTGATGAAAAAGGAGCCACTGGCTCCTTTTTTTGGCTGCTGCCTGGCCGCGACAGACGCTGAGTTTGGTTGTTTCAGCAGGTTAAAGCGGTTAACTTCCGCCACACCCTGTTTTAAACTCACTGCTCATTCACCCAATAATCTCGGGATATTCTTCATGAAGCACCTGCAGGTCGCGGTTGGTATTATCCGCAATGCCGATAAACAGATTTTCCTTGCCCAGCGCGCGGCGACATCCTATATGGCCAATAAATGGGAGTTTCCCGGCGGCAAGATTGAAGCGGGTGAGAGCGCCGAACAGGGTCTGATTCGCGAGTTGCAGGAAGAGACCGGCATTGAGGTCACCGAAGCGCGTCCGATTGGTCAGGCTGATCATAGCTATGAAGATCTGCGGGTAACGCTGCATTTCTTCCTGGTTGAAGGCTGGAAGGGAGAGCCGTGGGGCAAGGAGGGGCAGCCGCAGCGTTGGGTTGATCAACAGGCGCTGGTCGCCGAAGAGTTTCCTCCGGCGAATCATCAACTGATTGCCCGCCTGATTGCCGGCGAGTTTTGACAGGATGGGGCGACTCACCCCATCCGGCAATTAATGGTCTTCTTCGCTCCAGTTATCGCTGTCATTCAGATCACCGCTGCTGGGAATACGTTTCTCTTCAGCGGCCCATTCACCCAAATCAATCAGCTGGCAGCGCTTACTGCAAAACGGCCGCCACGGGCTGAGTTCATCCCAGATAACATCTTTGCCGCACTGTGGACAGGCGACGGTCATAACTTCTTGCTGCATATTCACCTCTAACAACAGGCCAGTTGAAAGTCGAGTCGGGCTGGTACTTCACCACGCTCACTATCAAGCGGCATAAAACGAATGGCATAACGGCTTTTATGTCCGGAGACCTGCGGGTAAAGCGCATCCTCCAGCGACAGCTGCAGGCGGAGCAGGTCGGCACCCTCAGCGTTGTCCTGATAAAAGCCATTCAGGCTGGTCTGATTGCGAAACGCCCCGGACTGACGGATCAGGTCGAGGATCATCGCCAGCGCATGATGCAGCGGCACCAGCGTCTGCATCCAGGCTTCCACCTGGGCATCACGCGCTTCCTGGGGTAAATGCAGCCAGATATGCAGGCCGGGTAAATCAAAACTGCAGCAGCCGCCAGGAATGCTCAGGCGCTGACGCACCAGCGCAATCAGACGGTCTTCCCGCAGTTGCTGCCCCATCCGCGGCGCATTCATCAGCTGGGTTGACTGCATTTTTAACTTTTCACGCAGGGCATCTACCAGCGTCATATCTACGCCAGGCACATCAGCCCAGGCGCGCAATTTCTGCTGCTGGCGCTCCAGCTCTTTCAACAACTCGGTACGCATGTCGCCCCGCTCGAAAATATCGAGCAGTTCACCGATCAGACGAAAAAAGGTCAGGGCGTTAACGGTTTTATCCAGCGGGGTGGTCTCATCCAGCTGATTAATCAGAAACTCAACCCGTAACCAGGTTCGCATTTTTTCATTCAGGGGATGTTCAAACAGAACGGGTGTGCTCATGGTGTTAATCCTGTTTCGTTGCCGCCAGCCTGAGGTAGCGCTGATGGAGTTCGGCAACCTGTGGCAATGCATCTTCAGGCTCGCCACTGTTATCAATAATGTCATCAGCACAGGCGAGGCGTTGCTGCCGCGTGGCCTGTGCCGCAAGAATACGTTGCACCTGGGCGAGAGAAAGCTGGTCGCGTTGCTGAGTCCGGGCTATCTGTGTCGCTTCGTCGACATCAATCACCAGTACCCGGTCAGCCTGGTGCTGTAACTGATTTTCCACCAGTAACGGCACCACCCACAGCACATAAGGTGAAGAGGCGGCAGCGATCAACTGTTGGGTGCGGGCGTTAATCAGCGGATGCAGCAGCGCGTTTAACCAGCTTTTCTCTTCTGGCGTCTGAAAAATAATCTCGCGTAACCGCGCGCGATTCAGGGTGCCCTGTTCGGTCAGGATCGCGGCACCGTAACGTGCTTCAATCGCCTGTAAAGCCGGCGTCCCTGGCTCAACCACTTCGCGCGCAATCAGGTCAGCATCGATAATGTCGACCCCGAGCGCAGCGAACTGTCTGGCAATCGAGCTTTTACCGCTACCGATTCCCCCTGTCAGCGCTATGGTGTAGGGCCTATTTCCCATCTGACTTCTCTTTTGGACACAGGTTCATGTTAATGGTCTGGATCAGTAACGCAAAAATGCGGGCCAGATCACAACGATAATGCTCAGCTAAATTTTACGGATTGTAGCGTAAATAAAGTGAAATTCGCAGTCTTGTCGCCGGACGGCAGGCGCGTATCATAAGGTCACTGGAGCCGTGCTGGCTTCGCGAACTGCGGTTCGTTGCCACTCACCAGGACATGACACATGCGTATTGAAGAAGATTTGAAACTGGGCTTTAAAGACGTTCTGATTCGCCCAAAACGTTCCACGCTGAAAAGCCGCTCACAGGTTGAGCTGGAGCGCAGTTTTACCTTTAAGCACTCCGGCCTGAGCTGGAGCGGTGTCCCAATCATTGCCGCCAATATGGATACCATCGGTACCTTTCTGATGGCAGAAGCGCTGGCCAGCTTTAATATCCTGACGGCGGTGCATAAGCATTACAGCGTAGATGACTGGCGAGCGTTTATTCAGCGTGTGCCCGCGCCGGTACTGAACGCGGTGATGGTCTCTACCGGCACCTCTGAAGCGGACTTTACCAAGCTGAACGCCATTATGGCCTTGTCAGAGAAATTACAGTTTATCTGCATTGATGTGGCTAACGGCTACTCGCAGCATTTTGTCGATTTTCTGCAGCGTGCCCGCGAAGCGTTTCCTGGCAAAACGATCTGTGCCGGTAATGTAGTAACCGGGGAAATGGTGGAAGAGCTGATTCTGTCTGGTGCCGATATTGTCAAAGTGGGCATTGGCCCTGGCTCAGTCTGCACCACGCGCGTGAAGACCGGCGTGGGCTACCCACAGCTCTCGGCGGTGATTGAGTGCGCTGATGCGGCGCACGGACTGGGTGGACAGATTGTCAGTGACGGTGGCTGTGCGGTGCCGGGTGATATTGCTAAAGCCTTTGGCGGCGGTGCCGACTTTGTAATGCTGGGCGGTATGCTGGCAGCGCACGATGAATGTGAAGGCAAGGTCATCGAAGAGAATGGCGAAAGCTTCATGCTGTTTTACGGCATGAGTTCGGAGTCGGCAATGAAGCGTCACGTAGGTGGCGTTGCGGAGTACCGTGCAGCAGAAGGCAAAACAGTGAAGCTGCCATTACGTGGTCCGGTAGCTGATACGGCACGCGACATTCTGGGTGGCCTGCGTTCAGCCTGTACCTACGTAGGGGCAGAGCGTCTAAAGGAACTGACCAAGCGCACCACTTTTATCCGGGTGACTGAGCAGGAAAACCGGGTGTTTAACCGATAGTTAGCTGCCGGTTGTCAGCGATTCAGGGTCAGGGAGTGGCCGACAGTGACTGATGGAGATTCAATGACAATCAGGCACTTGATGGTATTTCCGATACTGACGCACCGGCAGTGGCCCATTGATGCTCAGCCTCGACAGCTACTTATCCGGTGTCACTGATCAGACTTCATCAATTACTCACCTGATTTCATGTTAAGGGGCGCATAACGCGCCCCTTAATGCATCGCATCACCCAGCCCGAACATCGGCAGATACATCGCAATCACCAGCGTACCGACAATGCCACCTATCACCACCATCATCATCGGCTCCAGTGAGGCAGCAAGCGTGTCAGCACGTTCACGGGTCTCTGCTTCATGCCATTCCGCCAGTCGGGCCAGCATCAGATCTAACGCCCCCGCTTCTTCACCGACGCGAATCAGCTGGCCACAAAGTGCAGTAAATAGCGGATGCTGCGCCAGCGCCTGATGCAGCGGTTTGCCTGCGGCGATATGCTGTTGCAGCGCAGCAATCGCTTCCCGCCACAGCAGGGAGGAGAGGGTAACCTCAACAGCGGCAAGACCCTGCAACAGGGTGAGTCCGGCGTGCTGTGTCAGCTGCAGGATGGTATAAATCTGCGTTAGCTGCGAACCGCGCCATAGTCCGGCAAGCAGCGGGATGCGGAGAAAAAAACGCTGCTCCCGCCGCTGCCAGCTGGCTGAACGTCGCCGCAGCTGTTGCCAGCCCACCAGTAACAGCAGCAGCACGCTGGCTAACAACAGTCCCCACTGCTGCAACGTGGCAGAAAGCTGCATCACCGCAGCGGTAAACGCCGGTAACGGTGCGTCAAACGAGGCATACACTGTGACAAATTCCGGCAGCACGAACAGTAGCATGCCACAGCTGACAGCGATCGCGACTAACAGAATGAACAGTGGATAGCGTAGCGCCTTTACTACCTGTTGCCACAGCTGTTGCTGCCGGGTCTGCTGTTGTGCCAGTTCGCTGCAGCAGACATCCAGCTGCCCGGTCAGCTCGCCGACCTCCATCAGGGCCGGATAGAGCGGCGGAAAGATTTGCGGCCACTCACGCAGCGCCTGTGAAAAAGGCTGACCGCTCAAAACCCGATGATGCAACGCCAGCATCAGTGCCCGCCAGCCCGCGTGCGGATGTCCCTCAGCCAGCAGAATCAGACTCTCCGCCAGCGGTAAGCCCGCCTTAAGCAGAGTTGCCAGCTGGCGTATCAGATCGGTTTTGTGCTGCCACGTCCAGGCGGACTGCCGCCAGACCTTTTCGCATTTCCAGCTGACCGGCAGCAGATCGCGCTGCGCCAGCATCAGCAGCAGATTCTCACTGTCGACAGCCAGTAGCTGACCGCTTTGTAGCGCGCCCTGGCTGTCAACCGCCTGCCAGCGAAACAACGCTGGATTAGCCATCTTCCAGCCCGATAACCCGCTGCATCTCTTCCAGCGAGGTGTCACCGCGGCTTACCGCTTCCAGCCCGGAGGCAAGCAGGGTACGCAGCCCCTGCTGTTTTGCCAGACTGAGCAGATTTTCAAGCGGCATTTCTGCTGCAATGGCATTTTGCAGCCTGGCGTTTACCGGCAGCAGCTCAAACAGCGCCAGCCGACCAAAGTAGCCTGAGAAGCAGTGATCGCAGCCAGGCGCGCGCCAGGTCTGCAGGGTGCCGGGCCAGAGTTCGGAAGGATAGTGCGCCACCGCCTGAGCCGGCTGACGACAGTGCGGGCAGAGCCGCCGTACCAGACGCTGCGCAACGATCAGCCGTAGCGCCGATCCCAGCAGATAGCCAGGAATACCCATCTGGCGTAAGCGGGTCAGGGTTTCGGCGGTTGAATTGGTATGCAGCGTGGAGAGTACCAGGTGTCCGGTCTGCGCGGCCTTAACGGCTATTTCAGCGGTTTCCGCATCGCGGATCTCGCCGACCATGATCACGTCCGGATCCTGGCGCAACAGCGCACGCAGTACGCGATGGAAGTCGAGCCCGCTTTTACTGTTAATCTGGGTCTGATTGATGCCGGGCAGCGGGATTTCAATCGGGTCTTCGACGCTGCACAGGTTTTTGTCTGGCGTATTCAGCGCGCTCAGCCGCTGTAAAGCGTAAAGGTTTTGCCGCTGCCGGTGGGTCCGGTCACCAGGATCAGCCCCTGCGGCTGGGCCAGCGCTGAGCACAACAGGCGTAACTGGGCGGCAGGAAGCCCCAGTTTATCCAGCGATAATGCCGCGCTTTCGCTCTGCAACAGTCGCACCACCGCTTTTTCACCGCCATGGATCGGCAACGTGGCGAGGCGAAAAGAAGCCGGTTTGCCCGCAATCTCCAGGCTGAACTGACCATCCTGTGGTAACCGGCGTTCGGCAATATCCAGTCCGCCGAGAATTTTCAGGCGCGCCAGCAGTGCCGCAGGCTGGGTGGCGGGCAGTGAGGAGAGCGGATGCAGGACGCCGTCAATCCGCAACCTGACCCGCAGACCCTCCCGCCAGGGCTCAATGTGAATGTCAGACGCGCGACGTTCCAGCGCCTGATGCAGTATCTGTTGCGTTGCCTCAACGGCTGACTCTGCCGGTGCATCTTCGCGGGCTGACAGCGGCGTTTCAGCATGCTGCAGCTGATCGAGGCGCGCCTGCGGCCAGCACTCAATCTCAATCTGACACTGGCTGGCGAAGTTAAGCGCTTCAGCCAGCCCCTGCGGCACACTTTCCGCTACGGCAACCCGTAGCTGGCTGGCATCGTGGTGCAGCACCAGAGCGCGATAGCGCTGGCATAATGCTGCAATCGCTGCATTATGCTTGTTCATCATTCGCCCCTTTATCGGCAAAGCGGAACTGAGCAAGGCAGTTGTCACGCAGGCTGATATTGCTGCTGGTGCAGCTCCGTTGCCAGCTGATGCTACCTTCCGTGCTGTCCCACACCGGTAGCATCTCCACGCTTAAGCCCTTCAGATTTTCCTGACCGGTCAGGGTGATGATGCCTTTGGTCACGCTAAGGGCAGAAACGTAGCGTGAGCTTCTGACGGCAGGAATACCGTGCTCGCCAGCCTGACACTGCGCCGGATCGCCGCGCTCCATGGCGCAGAGTTCCACTGCCGTTTTGTACGGCACCATGGTTTGCAGCATGTCGGTGAGCGCCGCGCGCTGCAGATAGTTTTGATAAGCGGGCAGGCCAATAGCGCTTAAGATCGCCACGATACCCACCACAATCATCAGTTCAACCAGCGTAAATCCGCCTTGATAATTCATCACATCGCCTCCTGATTAAGAAAACGTCAGACTAAAAAGGCGGGCAGAAGAATCACAGTCGCAGAATGAAACAATGGAAAAGGGGGCGAGAACATATTTGTTGCTTGCAGTGCAGCCGAAAGGGTCATGGAAGCGGGATCGCAGAAAACGCCGTGCGGTTACACGGCGTAATGTCTTACTGTTGCTGAAAACGCATCGACAAATCGAGTGCGCGCACATGCTTGGTCAGCGCCCCTACCGAGACATAATCGACGCCGGTCTGCGCAATCTGAGGCAGAGTGGTTTCCGTGACGTTGCCAGAGACTTCCAGCAGCGCACGACCCTGATTACGCTCTACCGCCGTCCGCATCTGCTCCAGGCTGAAGTTATCCAGCATGACGATATCCGCCGCTGCGTCCAGCGCCTGGTCCAGCTCCTCCAGCGATTCGACTTCAACTTCTACCGGCACATCCGGCTGCAGCCACTGCGCCTTTTCTACCGCCTGACGGATCGATCCGCTGGCAATAATGTGATTCTCTTTAATCAGATAGGCATCGGACAGGCCAAGGCGATGGTTACTGCCGCCGCCGCACAGCACGGCATATTTCAGGGCGGTGCGCAGCCCGGGCAGGGTTTTTCGCGTGTCCAGCAGCTGCGTCTGGCTGTTCGCCAGCAGCGCCACATAGCGGCTGACCTCGGTGGCAACGCCAGAAAGCGTCTGGACAAAATTGAGCGCGGTACGCTCAGCGGTCAGCAACAGTCGCGCCGGACCGTCAATGTCGAACAGCGGCTGGTCAGGCTCGATGCGATCGCCATCCTCTACATGCCAGGTCAGGGTGGCGTGCGAGCCAAGCTGAATAAACACTTCCTCAACCCAGCGTTTACCGCAGAAAACACCCGCCTCACGGGTAATCACCTGAGCATGGGCCTGCGTTTCGGCAGGTAACAGCTGGGCGGTGATATCACGGTCGGCGTCAATTTCGCCGCCGAGATCTTCCTGTAAAGCGCGTGCGACAGCCTCAGGGATGTCACCTTCAATGCGTCTAATCAGCGCCTGGCGGCGACTGTCCGGATCATAACCACGCGA
This sequence comes from Pantoea brenneri, assembly GCA_002095305.1. GTDB lineage: Bacteria > Pseudomonadota > Gammaproteobacteria > Enterobacterales > Enterobacteriaceae > Pantoea > Pantoea brenneri. The sequence goes on along the minus strand of MIEI01000001.1, from coordinate 19,255 downwards.
AGACATAAGCGATCAACTCCAAAAAGGGATGATGAGTAAGGCGTCCACAATAGCCTGAACCGCCGCAGCGTACCAGTGATGAGCGGAATTTTGTTTAGTATCCTTAACAAAAGCCGATCGGACTGCGGCCTGATGACGCATTAAGACGCAAGAAACCCTTACTATTCATGCTATTCTCAGCCTGATTGAACAAGGAAATGCAGCATGAAACTTGAACATGGCTGGCTGACCGGGGTGCGTCAGGTCCCCTCGCCGCATTGCAATGATCGACCCGACGACGAGGCGCCTTCGCTGCTGGTGATCCACAATATTAGTCTGCCGCCGGGCGAATTTGGCGGTCCGTGGATCGACAAACTGTTCACCGGTACGCTGCCGCCGGATGCTCATCCCTATTTTGCGGATATCGCCAGCCTGCGCGTGGCGGCGCACTGCCTGATTCGCCGGCAAGGTGAGATTGTACAGTATGTGCCGTTTGATAAACGCGCCTGGCATGCGGGCGTGTCACAGTTCGACGGCCGGGAAAACTGCAACGACTTCTCGATTGGCATTGAACTGGAAGGGACGGATAACCAACCCTATACCGAGGCGCAATACCGGGCGCTGCAACAGGTTACACAGGTGTTGTTGCAGCACTATCCCATCACGCCTGCGCGCATTACCGGACACAGTGATATCGCGCCGGTGCGCAAAACCGATCCCGGACCTGCATTTGACTGGGACTACTATAAGCAGCTGTTAACGCAGCAAAAATCGTGATTTTTGCGGAGTCAGTATGACGTTGTTTACCTTGTTATTGGTTTTAGGCTGGGAGCGCCTGTTTAAGCTGGGCGAGCACTGGCAACTCGAACATCGGCTGGAGCCGTTTTTTCGTCGTCGTCAGCATTTCTCTCTGATGCGCACCCTGCTGATGACGGTGCTGGCGATGGCCGTGACGGCGCTGGTGGTCTGGAGCCTGAAAGGCCTGCTGTTTGGTGTGCTGCAACTGCTGTTCTGGATCGTCATTGGGCTGTTATGTATCGGCGCGGGATCGGTCCGTCTGCACTATCACACCTATCTGAAGGCGGCCAGCCACGATGATGCCGCAGCCCATCAGGCGATGGCGGCAGAGCTGACCTTGATCCACGGTGTGCCGGTTGAGTGCAGCGAGCGTGAATTCCTGCGCGAACTGCAGAATGCGCTGATCTGGATTAACTTCCGCTTCTACCTCGCGCCGATGTTCTGGCTGGTGGTGGGTGGCGCATGGGGACCGGTGCTGCTGGTGGGTTACGCATTCCTGCGCGCCTGGCAGGGCTGGCTGGCAAAACAGGGCACGCCGATGGCGCGTGCGCAGTCGGGCGTGGATAGCATACTGCATGTGCTCGACTGGATCCCGGTGCGGCTGGCAGGTGTGGCCTACGCCTTGCTGGGACACGGCGAGAAAGCGTTGCCGGCATGGTTTGCCTCGCTGACCGACCGTCATCGTTCGCAGTATCAGGTGCTGACCAGCCTGGCCCAGTTCTCGCTGTCGCGCGATCCGCACACTGATAAAGTGGAAACGCCACGGGTTGCCGTGGCGTTAGCGAAACGAACGTCGCTGGTGCTGGTGGTGGCCGTTGCGTTGCTGACGATCTACGGCACGCTGGTGTGATCGGCGGGCGGCACGCCAAAGTCAGGTGTGCCATCTGCCCGCCAGTCAAAGTACTTCAGCCGGGTATGGCGATTCGGATCCCATAACGGATCGCCTTCAATTTCGGTGTAGTTACGCGCGTGGTAAACCAGCACGTCGCGTCCCGCCTCATCCTGGGTAAAGCTGTTATGGCCCGGTCCATACTGATGATTATCCCAGCTCGATACAAACACCGGCCGCGCAGATTTCTGCCAGGCGGTGACGTCGAGCGGATCGGCATCAATCGCAATCGACAGTAAACCCAGACAGTAATTCTCATCGGTGGCGCTGGCAGAGTAGGTCACGAACAGCCGATCGCCATGGCTGATTACCGCCGCGCCTTCGTTAACGCTAAATCCGGCACATTCCCATTCATATTCAGGTCGGCTCAGCATCACCGGCGTGCCTTTCAGCGTCCAGGGATTGAGCAGCTCGGCCAGATAGAGGTTGGAGTTACCCGGGATGGCCGGATCTTTCTGCGCCCACAGATACCAGTTCTTACCCTGATGCACGAAGTGCGTGGCATCAAGCGAGAAACTGTCGAACTGGCTGAATACCCGACGACACGGCTGCCATTCACCCTGCAGCGGATCGGCGGCATCACACACCAGCGCATACATCCGGTGCTGAAACAGGCCATCTTTGATGTCGCGTGTCGGAGCAGCGGCGAAGTAGATCACCCACTGGCCATCAATAACGTGCAGTTCCGGCGCCCAGATCAGCTCGCTGCAGGGGCCGCTGTCCGGTTTGCGCCATACCACCACCGGTTCAGCGCTGCGCAGGCCTGCCAGCGTATCGGCACGCCGGATCTCCAGCCGGTCATATTCCGGCACCGAGGCGATAAAATAGTAGTGCTGATCATGACGCAGGATAAACGGGTCGGCGCGCTGTTCAATAAAGGGATTAGGCCAGGTAACGGTCATTTTACTTCTCCGGTTTGCGGGACAACGCCGTCGCGTGGGCGAGTAGTCTGTAAGTCTCGGAAATTTTCGCGGCGCAGCGCGAGATCCTGCTGGATAGTGATCATCATTTTACGGTCGACCTTCATCAGGCGTACCACACCCGCCGTAATCAGATAGCCAACGCCCGGAATCACGGTAAACAGCAGCATGATGCCGTTGATCGCTTCCGGCGACTGCTGTTTAGCCCCGGCATTGTAGCCGTAGATCGACAACAGGAAGCCAACCATCGCCCCGGCGACCGCCAGTCCCACTTTGAGAAAGAACAGGTTACCGGAGAAGCTGATACCGGTGATGCGCTTGCCGGTTTTCCATTCGCCATAGTCGTCGACATCGGCCATCAGCGACCAGTGCAGCGGCGACGGAATCTGATGCAGGATGTTCAGCACAAAGTAGGCGATCACCACCATCAGCGTGGCGTGCGGATCGATCCAGTAAAATGCGCTGGAGAACAGCGCCAATGCAATGTTGGTCCAGAAGAAGACCTTGAGCTTACACCAGCGGTCGGTCAGCACTTTTGCCAGCGTACTGCCGAACATCATGCCGATCACGCCAAGGCTGATAAACAGCGTGGCGAAGTGGGTCGATTGTCCCATTACCCAGGTGACGTAATACATGGTGGCGGCCATGCGGATAAAGCCGGGACAGACGTTGCAGAAGGTCAGCAGCAGAATGCGCACCCACTGGTCGTTTTTCCAGACGTCGCGCAGATCTTTCTTCAGATCGTCATTACTGGGGACGGCAGGATGAATACGCTCACGCACCGTGGCAAAGCAGAACAGGAACATCGCCAGGCCGATGGTTGCCAGCACGGTCATCGCCATCTGATAACCCCGCGCCTTGTCTTCGCCGCCAAACCATTCCGCCATCGGCAGCAGCGACATCGACAGGATCAGCGTTGCGATGCCGACCATCACGAAACGGTAAGACTGACAGGAGACGCGCTCACCGGGATCGTTGGTAATTACGCCGCCCAGCGAGCAGTAGGGAATGTTGATGGCAGTGTAGGTCAGCGACATCAGGAAGTAGGTGACGAAGGCCCAGATCACCTTGTTATGGTAGGTCCAGTCCGGCGTGGTAAACATCAGCACGCTGAACAGCACATACGGGACGGAAACCCACAGCAGCCACGGGCGGAAACGACCCCAGCGACTCTGGGTGCGATCGGCAATCGCGCCCATAATCGGATCGGTTACCGCATCCAGTACCCGCACTGACAGCAGCAGCGTGCCGACCAGCGCCGGGGCTAAACCGAAAACATCGGTATAGAAGTAGTTAAGGAACAGCATGATGGCACCGCCAATCATGTTGCATCCGGCATCGCCCATGCCATAACCCAGTTTTTCTCGAAACGAGAGGGCTGCACCTTTCATGGTTCTCTCCTGCGCATCCGGTGTGAACAGGAATTATTGTCGCTAAATCAGAGAGATGACTGGGAATAAATCGTCGTGAAGATGGACAAATCAGGTGCGCGGGGAGAAGTGTGAGCTGGATCGGTCTTTGGCAGCGTACGCCGGCGGGGGAGAGAAGCCTGCTGCGACCGCCAACGGTGTCGCAGCAGGAAAGTGCTTATCAGGCTTTCTGCGTCTGATTTTTAATGAAGTAACCGATGCCCAGAATGACCAGCCAGACCGGGATCAGCCAGACGGAAATCGCCATGCCCGGCGTGTTTGCCATCAGGACCAGAATCGCGGCCAGGAAGATCAGGCAAATCCAGTTACCTACCGGATAGAGCAGCGCTTTAAAGCGGGTGGTGACCCCTTGCTGATCTTTCTTACGACGGAATTTCAGGTGGGCCAGGCTAATCATCGCCCAGTTGATCACCAGCGCAGAAACCACCAGAGACATCAGCAGGCCGAAAGCCTCGCCCGGCATCAGGTAGTTAATCAATACGCACAGCGCAGTGGCGACGGCGGAGACCAGAATGGTCAGCACCGGCACACCGCGGCGATCCACTTTCAGCAGCGCTTTTGGCGCGTTGCCTTGCTGCGCCAGACCAAACAGCATGCGGCTGTTGCAGTAAACGCAGCTGTTATAGACCGACAGCGCGGCAGTCAGGATCACCACGTTCAACGCATTGGCCACCATCGCATCACCCAGCTCGTGGAAGATGAAGACGAACGGGCTGACTTCGGCAGTGACCCGGGTCCACGGCATCAGTGACAGCAGCACGGCCAGCGAACCGATATAGAAAATCAGGATGCGCCACAGCACCTGGTTGGTGGCTTTGGGAATGCTGGTTTCCGGATTATCGGCTTCTGCCGCGGTAATCCCTACCAGTTCCAGGCCGCCAAACGAGAACATAATGATCGCCATTACCATCACCAGCCCACCGAGGCCATGAGGGAAAAATCCGCCCTGTTCCCACAGATTGCGCACCGTTGCCTGCGGGCCGCCGCTGCCGCTGAACAGCAACCAGCCGCCGAACAGGATCATGCCAATCACTGCCACTACTTTGATGATGGCGAACCAGAATTCCATTTCGCCAAACACTTTTACGTTGGTCAGGTTGATGGCGTTGATCATCACAAAGAAGATGGCGGCTGAGGCCCAGGTGGGAAAGTCAGGCCACCAGAACTGGATATATTTGCCTACTGCGGTCAGTTCCGCCATCGCCACCAGCACATAGAGTACCCAGTAGTTCCAGCCCGACGCGAAGCCAGCAAAGTTGCCCCAGTACTTATAAGCGAAGTGGCTAAAGCTGCCGGCAACCGGCTCTTCCACCACCATCTCGCCTAACTGGCGCATAATTAAAAAGGCGATAAAACCGGCAATGGCATACCCCAGAATGACTGCCGGTCCGGCGGATTCAATGACCGATGCACTGCCGAGAAACAGGCCGGTCCCCACCGCACCACCCAGCGCGATGAGCTGAATATGGCGGTTCTTCAGACCACGTTTCAGCGCTTCGCCTTGCTGTTGTTCCATACAAACCTCGTGATGTTTTTATTCTTCGTTCGCAGCGCAGACCGCTGTAAGGAAGGAGTTACATTAATGTATTGATTATTTTACGGTATCTGGCGTGCTGTCTGCTGCCATGCGCTACCCTGGCGACAAGAATAGTGATAAGCGAATCGCTTTGCACCTGCTTTCGCTTTTCGTGCTGAGCATTGACTGAAAAAACAGCGTCCGGCTCACGTTGGTGTTGCCCAAATTTCTGCCATGAAATGTTACTGATGACGAATAGGTTTCACTTATGGTTGCCGCTGCGTTTAGCAGCTAAGCGGGTGTAAGGTTTGGTAAAAGTGAAAATATTTAACATTTGCTTCCACGGTAATTTTTCATTTTTTTAACCGTAAGTTAGCGTCAGCACTGGCTTTAGCCGCACTGGAATGTCATCCGGACCGTATAGACACAAGGTGAATACTTTGTTACTTTACCGGCACCTTTTGGCAATTGGTATTACCAATTTACTCCGGACGATTGGCTCAATAAGAAGGGAAGATGGCTTACAGTAAGATTCGCCAACCCAAGCTCTCCGACGCTATCGAGCAACAGCTCGAATCCCTGATCATGGAAGGGACGCTGCGTCCGGGAGAGAAGCTGCTCCCCGAGCGCGAACTCGCCAAACAATTCGATGTCTCACGTCCGTCTCTCCGCGAAGCGATCCAGCGCTTAGAAGCCAAAGGATTACTGCTACGCCGTCAGGGTGGCGGAACGTTTGTACAGGAGCATCTCTGGCAAAGCATGAGCGATCCACTCGTAGAGCTTCTCGCCGACCATCCGGAATCACAATTTGATCTGCTGGAAACGCGCCATGCCTTAGAAGGCATTGCTGCCTATTATGCGGCACTGCGCGGCACCGAAGAGGATCTGCTGCGGATTCGCGATTGCCATCTGCAGATCCAGCAGGCACAGGACAGCGGCGACTTAGACGCCGAAGCGGACGCAGTGATGCAGTATCAGATCGCTGTCACAGAAGCCGCCCATAATGTCGTGCTTTTGCATTTGCTACGCTCTATGGGCCCTATGCTGGAACGAAACGTCCGTCAGAATTTTGAATTGCTCTACTCGCGCCGGGAAATGCTGGCGAAAGTGAGCGGTCACCGCGCCAGAATCTTTGAGGCGATTGTGGCTCGTGAGCCGGAAAAAGCGCGCGAGGCTTCACACCGTCACCTGGCGTTCATTGAGGAAATCTTGCTGGACAGAAGTCGGGAGCAGAGCCGTCGAGAACGCTCCCTGCGTCGTTTACAGCAACGTAAGGAATAACGTGCGACAAAGATCGTACGGACATGTGCGACGAGCCTGCCTGCATGTGCTGTAACAGGCTCCCGATTATTCAACGTATTAGACACAGATAAGGAACACACCCATGTCAGAACGTTTACACAATGACGTGGATCCGATTGAAACTCGTGACTGGCTACAGGCGATCGAATCGGTCATCCGTGAAGAAGGTGTTGAACGTGCGCAGTATCTGATTGATCAGGTACTGGGTGCAGCCCGCAAAGGCGGCGTGAACGTTGCTGCAGGATCTTCTGCAATCAGCAACTATATCAACTCTATTGCCGTTGAAGATGAACCGGATTATCCGGGCAACACCTCTCTTGAACGTCGTATCCGTTCCGCGATCCGCTGGAACGCCATCATGTCGGTGCTGCGCGCATCGAAGAAAGATCTGGAACTCGGTGGCCATATGTCCTCCTTCCAGTCTTCTGCCACCATTTATGAAGTGTGCTTTAACCACTTCTTCCGCGCGCGCAGTGAGAAGGATGGCGGCGACCTGGTTTACTTCCAGGGCCACATTTCCCCAGGCATTTATGCCCGTGCGTTCCTTGAAGGTCGACTGACCGAAGAGCAGATGAACAACTTCCGTCAGGAAGTGGCCGGTAAAGGCCTCTCTTCTTATCCACACCCGAAACTGATGCCGGAATTCTGGCAGTTCCCGACCGTTTCTATGGGTCTGGGTCCGCTGTCGGCTATCTACCAGGCGAAGTTCCTGAAATATCTGGAACACCGTGGCCTGAAAGATACCTCCGCGCAGACCGTGTACGCCTTCCTCGGCGATGGCGAGATGGATGAGCCGGAATCAAAAGGCGCAATCACCATCGCTACCCGTGAAAAACTGGATAACCTGGTCTTCATCATCAACTGCAACCTGCAGCGTCTGGATGGCCCGGTCACCGGTAACGGTAAGATCATCAACGAGCTGGAAGGCATTTTTGCCGGTGCTGGCTGGGAAGTGATCAAAGTCATCTGGGGCGGTCGCTGGGATGAGTTGCTGCGCAAAGATACCAGCGGCAAGCTGATTCAGCTGATGAACGAAACCGTTGACGGCGATTACCAGACCTTTAAATCGCGTGATGGCGCGTATGTGCGTGAGCACTTCTTTGGTAAATATCCGGAAACCGCCGCGCTGGTTAAAGATATGTCCGATGATGAAATCTGGGCACTGAACCGTGGCGGCCACGATCCGAAGAAAATCTACGCGGCACTGAAAAAAGCGCAGGACACCAAAGGCAAGCCGGTGCTGATCCTGGCGCATACCATTAAAGGTTATGGTATGGGCGACACCGCGGAAGGCAAAAACATTGCTCACCAGGTGAAGAAGATGAACATGGATGGCGTGCGCTATATCCGTGATCGCTTCAACGTGCCGGTAGCCGATGACAAGATTGAATCACTGCCATACGTGACCTTCGACAAAGGCTCTGAAGAGTACAACTATCTGCACGGTCAGCGTGAGAAGTTGGGCGGCTACCTGCCGACGCGTCAGCCGAAGTTCACCGAGAAGCTGGAAATGCCAGCGCTGGAAGAGTTCGGTGCGCTGCTGGAAGAGCAGAACAAAGAGATCTCTACCACCATCGCCTTTGTGCGTGCCCTGAACGTGATGCTGAAGAACAAGTCGATCAAAGATCGTCTGGTTCCGATTCTGGCGGACGAAGCGCGTACCTTTGGTATGGAAGGTCTGTTCCGTCAGATCGGTATCTACAGCCCGAACGGCCAGCAGTACACGCCGCAGGACCGTGAGCAGGTTGCCTACTACAAAGAAGACGAGAAAGGCCAGATTCTGCAGGAAGGGATCAACGAGCTGGGTGCAGGTTCATCCTGGCTGGCGGCGGCGACCTCTTACAGCACCAACAACCTGCCGATGATCCCGTTCTACATCTACTATTCCATGTTCGGCTTCCAGCGTATCGGCGATCTGATGTGGCTGGCGGGCGACCAACAGGCGCGCGGCTTCCTGGTCGGCGGCACCTCCGGTCGTACCACGCTGAACGGCGAAGGTTTGCAGCATGAAGATGGTCACAGCCACATTCAGTCGCTGACCATCCCGAACTGTATCTCCTACGATCCTTCATACGCATATGAAGTCGCGGTGATCATGCATGACGGTCTGGTGCGGATGTATGGCGAAGCGCAAGAGAACGTCTACTACTACATCACCACGCTGAACGAAAACTACCACATGCCGGCGATGCCGCAGGGTGCGGAAGAGGGTATCCGTAAGGGTATCTACAAGCTGGAAACGGTCGACGGCAGCAAAGGTAAAGTCCAGCTGCTGGGTTCAGGTTCTATCCTGCGTCACGTACGTGAAGCCGCGCAGATCCTGGCGAAAGACTACGGTATCGGCTCTGACGTCTACAGCGTGACCTCGTTCACCGAACTGGCACGTGATGGCCAGGATTGTGAGCGCTGGAACATGCTGCATCCGACAGAAGCACCGCGCGTGCCTTACATTGCTCAGGTGATGAACGATGCACCGGCCGTCGCCTCAACCGACTACATGAAGCTGTTCGCTGAGCAGGTTCGTAGCTATGTGCCAGCCAGCGACTATCGCGTGCTGGGTACCGATGGCTTTGGTCGCTCTGACAGCCGCGAAAATCTGCGTCATCACTTCGAAGTGGATGCATCTTATGTCGTGGTTGCCGCGCTGGGTGAGCTGGCTAAACGTGGCGAGATTGAGAAGAAAGTGGTGGCTGACGCGATCACCAAATTCAATATCGATGCCGATAAAGTTAACCCGCGTCTGGCTTAAGAGGTAATAGAGTAATGGCTATCGAAATTAAGGTACCGGATATCGGGTCTGACGAAGTTGAAGTCACCGAGATTCTGGTGAAAGTTGGCGACAAGGTGGAAGCCGAACAGTCGCTGATCACCGTGGAAGGCGACAAAGCCTCAATGGAAGTGCCTTCGCCGCAGGCTGGCGTGGTCAAAGAGATCAAAATCGCCACCGGTGACAAAGTGGAAACCGGCTCGCTGATCATGATGTTTGAAGCGGAAGGTGCGGCAGAAGCTGCACCGGCCCCGGCCGCAGAGAAAAAAGCCGACGCGGCCCCGGCGCCAGCGGCTGCCTCTGCTACTGCCAGCAAAGATGTCAATGTGCCGGATATCGGTGGTGACGAAGTTGAAGTCACTGAGATTCTGGTGAAGGTTGGCGACAAAGTTGAAGCAGAACAGTCTCTGATCGTGGTGGAAGGCGACAAAGCTCGATGGAAGTCCCGGCACCGTTCGCCGGCACCGTGAAAGAGATCAATATTGCCACCGGCGACAAAGTGAGCACCGGTTCGCACATCATGGTGTTTGAAGCGGAAGGCGCAGCGCCAGCCGCTGACGTGAAACCTGAAGTGAAAGAAGAAGCAGCAACGGCTCCGGCTGCGGCTGCGGGCGCAAAAGAGGTTAACGTACCGGACATCGGCGGTGACGAAGTAGAAGTTACTGAAGTGCTGGTTAAAGTCGGCGACAAAGTTGAGGCTGAGCAGTCACTGATCGTGGTGGAAGGCGACAAAGCCTCAATGGAAGTTCCTGCGCCATTCGCCGGCACCGTGAAAGAGCTGAAAGTGGCCACCGGCGACAAAGTCAGCACCGGTTCGCTGATCATGGTGTTTGAAGTGGAAGGTGCCGCGCCAGCCGCAGCACCGGCCGCCGCGAAGCAGGACGCAGCCGCACCGGCAGAAAAAGCCGAAGCCAAACCGGCCGCAGCACCAGCAGCGAAAGCGGAGAGCAAAGGTGAGTTTGCCGAGAACGATGCGTACGTTCACGCTACTCCGGTGATCCGTCGTCTGGCGCGTGAGTTCGGTGTTAACCTGGCGAAAGTCAAAGGCACCGGCCGCAAAGGTCGCATCCTGAAAGAAGACGTGCAGAGCTACGTGAAAGAGGCGGTCAAACGCGCTGAAGCGGCACCAGCTGCTGCCAGCGGCGGTGGTCTGCCAGGCATGCTGCCATGGCCGAAAGTGGACTTCAGTAAGTTTGGTGAAATCGAAGAAGTCGAACTGGGACGCATCCAGAAAATTTCCGGTGCTAACCTGAGCCGTAACTGGGTGATGATCCCACACGTTACGCATTTCGACAAAACCGACATCACCGACCTGGAAGCATTCCGTAAGCAGCAGAACGCGGAAGCCGAGAAGCGTAAGATGGACGTGAAGTACACCCCGGTGGTGTTCATCATGAAAGCGGTTGCTGCGGCGCTTGAGCAGATGCCACGCTTCAATAGCTCGCTGTCTGAAGATGCCCAGAAGCTGACGCTGAAAAAATACATCAACATCGGTGTGGCGGTTGATACGCCAAATGGCTTGGTGGTTCCGGTCTTCAAAGACGTGAACAAAAAAGGCATCACCGAGCTGTCGCGTGAACTGATGGCGATTTCGAAGAAAGCGCGTGACGGTAAGCTGACGGCAGGGGACATGCAGGGCGGATGCTTTACTATCTCCAGCCTTGGCGGCCTGGGAACCACCCACTTCGCGCCGATCGTTAACGCGCCGGAAGTGGCGATCCTTGGTGTCTCCAAATCGGCGATGGAGCCGGTATGGAATGGTAAAGAGTTTACGCCGCGTCTGATGATGCCAATTTCTCTTTCCTTCGATCACCGTGTTATCGACGGTGCTGATGGTGCGCGTTTCATCACTCTGATCGGCAATATGCTCTCCGACATTCGTCGTTTAGTTATGTAAATGTGAAGAAGGCCGGCGAAAGCCGGCCTTCCTGTAACGATTCGTCGCACCGCGGTTGGCAGTTTGTTAACAATTCTGTAAACTCTTGCGGTGAAAGTCCCGGTGGAACAAGGGCATCATAAGAACGTCTGACCCGCCGGATATCAAATAAGAGGTCATGATGAGTACAGAGATTAAAACCCAGGTCGTAGTACTTGGGGCGGGTCCTGCAGGATACTCTGCAGCCTTCCGTTGCGCGGATTTAGGTCTGGAAACCGTACTGGTAGAGCGTTACAGCACCCTCGGTGGTGTTTGTCTGAACGTCGGTTGTATCCCATCTAAAGCGCTGCTGCACGTTGCTAAAGTGATTGAAGAGGCGAAAGCCCTTGAAGAGCACGGCATTGTGTTTGGTCAGCCATCGACTGATATCAACAAGATTCGCAGCTGGAAAGAGAAGGTGATCAACCAGTTGACTGGCGGCCTGTCAGGTATGGCAAAAGGTCGTAAAGTCAAAGTGGTTAATGGCCTGGGCAAATTCACCGGTGCTAACACCCTGGTGGTTGAAGGAGAAGGCGGCGCGACCACCATCAACTTCGATAACGCTATCATCGCTGCGGGTTCACGCCCAATCGAACTGCCGTTCATTCCGCATGAAGATCCACGCGTCTGGGATTCAACCGATGCACTGGAACTGAAAGAAGTACCGAAGCGCCTGCTGGTTATGGGTGGCGGTATCATCGGTCTGGAAATGGCGACGGTCTATCATGCGCTGGGTTCAGAGATTGATGTGGTCGAGATGTTCGATCAGGTCATCCCGGCTGCGGATAAAGACGTGGTGAAAGTCTTCACCAAGAAAATCAGCAAGAAATTTAACCTGATGCTGGAAACCAAAGTGACCGCCGTTGAAGCAAAAGACGATGGCATTTACGTTTCGATGGAAGGTAAAAAAGCGCCAGGCGAAGCACAGCGTTACGATGCAGTGCTGGTTGCTATCGGTCGTGTACCGAATGGTAAAGGTCTGGATGCGGGCAAAGCGGGCGTGGAAGTGGACGATCGCGGCTTCATTCGTGTCGATAAGCAGATGCGCACTAACGTGCCGCACATCTACGCTATCGGCGACATCGTCGGTCAGCCAATGCTGGCGCACAAAGGTGTGCACGAAGGCCACGTTGCGGCGGAAGTGATCTCGGGTCTGAAGCACTACTTCGATCCTAAAGTGATCCCATCCATCGCTTATACCGAGCCAGAAGTTGCCTGGGTCGGCCTGACCGAGAAAGAAGCGAAAGAGAAAGGCATCAGCTACGAGACCGCCACCTTCCCGTGGGCAGCCTCTGGCCGTGCTATCGCTTCTGACTGTGCAGACGGCATCACCAAACTGATTTTCGACAAAGAAACGCACCGGGTTATCGGTGGCGCGATTGTCGGCACCAACGGCGGCGAGCTGCTGGGTGAAATCGGTCTGGCGATCGAGATGGGTTGTGATGCGGAAGATATCGCGCTGACCATCCATGCTCACCCAACCCTGCATGAGTCAGTGGGCCTGGCGGCTGAAATCTTTGAAGGCAGCATCACCGATCTGCCTAACGCGAAAGCGAAAAAGAAATAAGTCACTCTGCCTGATAGAAAAAGCTCCCGATAAGGGAGCTTTTTTTTGCCTGAATTTTGGACTGGCGATTAACTGTGCATCTGGCTTAAGTCTGGGGGTAGAATTCGGTAGAATTATCGGGCTTGAAAAAGAAGTTAGTAATCAATCAGATAATTTTAGGGTGTTCCCCGCGTGAGCGGGGATAAACCGCGATCATGCTTTCTGCAGTCTGGACGTGAGCGGGGATAAACCGCAATATTGAAGAACCTGGAAGCACTGAAAGCCGTGTTCCCCGCGTGAGCGGGGATAAACCGGCTTACGACACCATCGCCAGCGGGCGGCTGGAGTGTTCCCCGCGCCAGCGGGGATAAACCGAGGCGGCAGAAGATGGTTGGGAACTTCCTGAAGTGTTCCCCGTGCCAGTGGGGATAAACGCTCATCGATTGCCATCACCGCTATTACGGCACGTATTCCCCGCATCTGCGGGGACAAAATACCCCAACCCGCACTTATCCTCTCCCACGAACGAAACACGTATCATCACACCCGTCGGTCCGCCGCCACCTGGTCGATAAACATCTGCGCCAGTACCGCGATGGCCGCATTGCCCGGTAATCTCTCCTCATTGATGCGCAACATCAGCGAGGTTGAACGTCGACGTCCCTGCAGCAGCGGAAGCGGGCGCAGTTCGCCGCTCTCCAGCAAGGCGGCAATGTTCTTCTCCGGCAACCAGCCATAGCCCAGCTGATGCTGCACCGCCTCAATAGCCGCCGACAGGGTAGTGAATGACCAGTTCTCTGCCTGCTCGCCACTGACTTCTGACTGCTGCTGTTGCTGCCGATCGAGGATGGTAATGCAGGGCCAGCGCGCCAGCGTCGTCGCACTGAGCGGAGCCGGTTCGCTGTGCAGGGGATGATCGCGATGGGCGACGGCAATAAAATCGACGCTCATCAGACTCTCACCTGCCAATGGCTGGTCGTCGCTGTGTGCCACCAGCCAGAGATCGGCCTGCTGTTCAGCCAGCCTGAGCGGCGTTTCGCTGCGGACGATTTCACTGAACCAGACGCGGACGTGCGGATAACGCTGCTGAAACTGGTGTAACACCTTAAACAGCAGCGGTTTAGGTGCGATGGCATCGACCATCAGGTCGACACGGGAAGGCTCGCCGCGCTGTAACGCCGCCGCCTGCGCTTCCAGGCTACTAAAACCGGTCAGCAGCGGCCGCGCCTGCGCCAGTAGCTGCTGGCCCTCCGCCGTCAGAACCGCCCGGCGTCCTGCCTGTTGCAGTAGCGCTACGCCCAGCCGCTGCTGCAGCAAACCAATCTGGTAACTGACTGAAGACTGGCTGCGGTTATTTTTCTCTGCCGCCAGTGCAAAGCTTCCTTCGTTAACTACCGAGTCGAGAAGAAACCACTGTTCGAGCGTCGTTTTATGCATAATAATATATCTAAAATTTGAATGAATAAGTGCTAAAAATAGCGTTATTAATCGGTTTTGTAACGCGCAATAATCTCCTCAAGGCAAATAAATGAGGAAATCATCATGAGCACTTTTGATAAAAACACCCTGTCTGGTCTGGTCGGCAAACATCTGGTTTATACCTATGACAACGGCTGGAACTACGAGCTCTATATAAAAAATGCCAACACCGTTGATTACCGGATTCACAGCGGAATGGTGGGTAACCGTTGGGTGAAAAATCAGCACGCTTATATCGTCCGTCTGGCACAGGATGTCTATAAAGTCTCCTGGACCGAGCCAACCGGCACCGATGTCAGCCTGGCGGTTAACCTGACCGATAAAATTTTCCACGGCACCATCTTCTTCCCTCGCTGGGTGATGAACAATCCGGAAAAAACTGTCTGCTTCCAGAACGAACATCTGGAAGAGATGGCACAATATCGCGAGGCAGGTCCGGCTTATCCGACTGAAGTGATTGATGAGTTCGCTACGCTGACCTTTATCCGCGATGCCGGCGAAAACAATGACAGCGTGATTGATTGCCCGGCCAGTGAACTGCCCGCCGATTTTCCTGCCAATCTGAAAAACTAACCTCGTTCAGAAGAGCCCATGCCGGGCTCTTCTGCTTTTCTTACCCGCCAAAACCATCTGCTGTCTGCTGCGAAACAGTATCTGATTCTGCCAGCAACTCGCCAAAAATTATCTTCAGGCCGGCGTTCTATTCCTCGCCGTTATACATTTCAGATAAATCATTGCTGGTAAAACCCTGACCGGCAGGTCAACGCGTGGTGATGTTTTCCGGCGGCGTAATGGCGTGCTTTACGGGCCGGTTTGCCGTCCGGAAGGGCGATGGCTGGCGGCGTAAAACCGTCGCAATTGGTTATGCATTTAATGTTGTATTTTTGTAAACAGATTAACAAACACCCGAAATCCTGCTATTCTGCCCTCCGCGAAACCGGGCACCTCAACCTGGACATCATAAGGTAAGGTTGTTCTCTATAAGTGAGCAAGGTGGTCGGAAAGCCCTACATAATGAGAGCGAGGATAACGTCGTGCTAGAAGAATACCGTAAGCACGTTGCCGAGCGTGCCGCCGAAGGGATCGTACCTAAGCCTTTAGATGCTTCCCAAATGGCCGCGCTGGTTGAACTGCTAAAAAATCCACCTGCGGGTGAAGAAGAATTTCTGACCGATCTGTTGGTCAACCGTGTTCCACCCGGCGTCGATGAAGCGGCGTACGTTAAAGCGGGTTTCCTGGCCGCTGTCGCCAAAGGCGAAGCCACCTCTCCTCTGATCTCTCCTGAAAAAGCGGTTGAACTGCTCGGCACCATGCAGGGCGGTTACAATATTCATCCGCTGATCGAGGCGCTGGACGACCAAAAACTGGCTCCTATCGCGGTCAAAGCCCTGTCACACACGCTACTGATGTTCGACAGCTTCTACGATGTAGAAGAGAAAGCCAAAGCGGGCAATGACTACGCGAAGCAGGTGATGCAGTCGTGGGCAGATGCGGAATGGTATCTGTCACGACCAGAACTGGCGGAAAAGATTACCGTCACCGTGTTCAAAGTTACCGGCGAAACCAATACCGACGACCTCTCTCCGGCACCGGATGCCTGGTCACGTCCTGACATCCCACTGCACGCGTTAGCGATGCTGAAAAATGCCCGTGAAGGCATTGAGCCGGATGAGCCAGGCAACGTCGGCCCGATCAAACAGATTAAAGCGCTGCAGGAAAAAGGCTTCCCGCTGGCTTACGTCGGTGACGTGGTCGGTACCGGTTCCTCACGTAAATCCGCCACCAACTCGGTGCTGTGGTTTATGGGCGACGACATCCCGAACGTGCCGAATAAAAAAGGCGGCGGCGTGGTGCTGGGCAGCAAAATTGCTCCGATCTTCTTCAATACCATGGAAGATGCCGGTGCACTGCCGATCGAAGTCGACGTGAACAACCTGAACATGGGCGATGTCATCGACATCTATCCATTCAAAGGCGAAGTGCGTAACCACCAGACCAACGAACTGCTGGCCAGCTTCGAACTGAAAACCGAAGTGCTGATTGACGAAGTGCGCGCCGGTGGCCGTATTCCGCTGATCATCGGTCGTGGCCTGACCACCAAAGCGCGTGAGTCGCTGGGTCTGCCGCACAGCACCGTATTCCGTCAGGCGAAAGATGTCGCGGAGAGCACCCGCGGTTTCTCGCTGGCACAGAAAATGGTCGGTCGCGCCTGTGGCGTCGACGGTGTCCGTCCGGGCGCCTATTGCGAACCGAAAATGACCTCGGTGGGATCGCAGGATACTACCGGTCCGATGACCCGTGATGAACTGAAAGATCTGGCCTGCCTCGGCTTCTCAACCGATCTGGTGATGCAGTCATTCTGTCACACCGCGGCTTATCCTAAGCCGGTAGATGTGAATACACACCATACGCTGCCTGACTTCATCATGAACCGTGGCGGTGTGTCGCTGCGTCCGGGTGACGGCATTATCCACAGCTGGCTGAACCGTATGCTGCTGCCGGATACCGTCGGCACCGGCGGCGATTCACATACCCGTTTCCCGATCGGCATCTCCTTCCCGGCGGGTTCTGGCCTGGTGGCGTTTGCCGCAGCGACCGGCGTTATGCCGCTCGACATGCCGGAATCCGTGCTGGTTCGCTTCAAAGGTAAAATGGAGCCGGGCATTACGCTGCGCGATCTGGTTCATGCCATTCCGCTGTATGCCATCAAACAGGGTCTGCTGACCGTTGAGAAGAAGGGTAAGAAAAACATCTTCTCTGGCCGCATCCTTGAGATTGAAGGGCTGCCGGATCTGAAAGTCGAGCAGGCGTTTGAGCTGTCAGATGCGTCAGCTGAACGTTCAGCGGCCGGCTGTACCATCAAGCTGGATAAAGACCCAATCATTGAATACCTCAACTCCAACATCGTTCTGCTGAAGTGGATGATTGCTGAAGGCTATGGCGATCGCCGTACCCTGGAGCGTCGTGTTGAAGGCATGGAGAAATGGCTGGCGGATCCACAGCTGCTGGAAGCGGATGCGGATGCGGAATATGCCGCAGTGATTGAGATCGATCTGGCTGATATTAAAGAGCCGATCCTCTGCGCACCAAACGATCCAGACGATGCCCGTCTGCTGTCTGACGTGCAGGGCGAGAAGATCGATGAAGTCTTTATCGGATCGTGCATGACCAACATCGGTCACTTCCGTGCAGCCGGTAAGCTGCTGGATAGCCATAAAGGCCAGTTACCGACCCGTCTGTGGGTGGCTCCGCCAACCAAGATGGATGCGGCGCAGCTGACTGAGGAAGGTTACTACAGCGTATTCGGTAAGAGCGGCGCGCGTATCGAGATCCCAGGCTGTTCACTCTGCATGGGTAACCAGGCGCGTGTGGCGGACGGTGCGACGGTGGTCTCCACCTCAACCCGTAACTTCCCGAACCGTCTGGGTACCGGCGCTAACGTCTACCTGGCGTCAGCCGAGCTGGCGGCGGTGGCTTCACTGTTAGGTCGTCTGCCAACGCCGGATGAGTATCAGCAATTTATGGCGCAGGTGGATAAAACTGCCAGCGACACTTATCGCTATCTCAACTTCGACCAGCTGACCCAGTACACCGATAAAGCTGACGGCGTGATTTTCCAGACTGCGGTCTGATTCACTGACCAGCAGCAGTAAAAAGGGGCGATGATTCGCCCCTTTTTTTCGTCTGTGCAACGGCAACCGGTGCGATGAAAAGCTGGATTTCGCCGGACAGCCTGCAATAATGCGCCACTTGTCACACTTTGCCGTTGGGGCAGCGCTGACACTGATAACGTGACGCGATGATGTTGAGAGGAACGGGCGATGGAATATGAATTTTTACGCGATGTGACCGGCCAGATTAAGGTGCGCATGTCGATGGATCACGAAGCGGTCGGCCACTGGTTCAATGAAGAAGTCAGGGACGATCCCGGCCTGCTGGATGAAGTCGAAGCGGCGATTGAAGATGTGAAAGGCAGCGTGCGACAATGGCAGCGCGTCGGCAGCGAATACACTATCCTGCTGGACGAGGAAGAGGTGATGATCCGTGCCAATCTGCTGGCGCTGGAAGATGACGGCATGGAGGAGGGGATGAACTACTACGACGAAGAGAGCCTCTCATTCTGCGGCATTGAAGATTTTCTGCTGGTGATCGCTGCTTATCGCCAGTTTGTGAATCAGTACGGTAATAAAAGCCGGGCGACCTGAGCCGCCCGGCCGGTTAACTGAGAGACGCCCCGCCACACAGCACCAGCTGCTGTCCGGTCATCGCCGCTGCGGCAGGCGTGAGCAGAAAATGCACCAGCCCGGCCACTTCCTCCGGCTGAATAAAGCGGCCAATTGGCGGCAGCCTCGGCGGTGAGCTGCCCCGACCCGGCTGTTGCAGCATCGGCGTGTCGGTTGCGCCAGGCGCCACAATATTGGCGGTAATGCCGCGCGGTGCCAGTTCTGCCGCCCAGCTGCGCACCATCCCGATCATTGCGGATTTGGTCGCCACATACTGACTGCGTCCTGCCGCTCCGCCTGAGGTGCGGCTGCCCAGCAGCACAATCCTGCCGCCACTGGTCATCCGTGGCGCGCAGTGATTAGCCAGTTGCTCCGCCGCTGCCACATGCAACTGCCATAAGCGCGCGCTGGCGTGGAGATCGAGTTCACCCAGCGGCGCAGCCTGCATCATGCCTGCCGCGTGTACCAGCGCCTGGGGCACCGGCAGTCGG